>CAIUCF010000509.1 GCA_903897565.1 uncultured Rhodospirillales bacterium
TCGACCTGTCGCAGCATGACATCCGCTTCGTCGAGGACGACTGGGAGAGCCCTACCCTGGGCGCCTGGGGCCTGGGCTGGGAAGTCTGGCTCGACGGCATGGAGGTCAGCCAGTTCACCTATTTCCAGCAAGTCGGCGGCATCGAATGCGACCCGGTCTCGACCGAGCTCACCTACGGGCTGGAGCGGTTGGCCACATATATCCAGGGCGTCGATTCGGTCTACGACCTCGACTATAACGGCGCCCCCGGCGACGCCAAGGTGACCTATCGCGACGTGTTCCTGCGCGCAGAGAAGGAATTCTCCGCCTATAATTTCGAGCGCGCCAACACGGCCAAGCTGTTCGAGCATTTCCGCGACGCCGAGCTGGAAAGCCAGGCCCTTGTCGAAGCGGGCTTAGCATTGCCCGCCTATGACCAGACCCTGAAGGCGAGCCATCTCTTCAACCTGCTCGATGCCCGCGGTGTCATCAGCGTGACTGAGCGGGCGAGCTATATCGGCCGTGTCCGCGGCCTCGCAAAGGCGTGCTGCGAGACCTGGCTTGCCGGGATCGGGAGCTAGACCATGCCCGAATTCCTGCTCGAACTGTTCTCCGAAGAAATCCCCGCCCGCATGCAGGCCCGTGCCGCCGAGGAACTGCGCACCCGCCTGCTCGACCTCGCCAAGGACAGCGGCGCGACCATTCCCGCTGACAGCGTGCATTGCTACGCCACGCCGCGCCGGATCACCGCCGTGATCGACGAATTGCCAGCCCAACAACCAGCGAAATCGACCGAGCGCAAGGGGCCGCGCGTCGGCGCGCCCGAGCAGGCGGTCCAAGGCTTCCTCGCCTCGACCGGACTCGCCAGCCTCGACGCCTGCGAGATCCGCACGGTCGGCAATGCCGAGTTCTATTTTGCGGTCCAGCACATTCCCGGCCGCGCCACCGTCGACGTGCTGCGCGAGAAGCTGCCCGAGCTGATCCGCAGCTTCCCCTGGCCGAAATCGATGCGCTGGGGCCATGGTGTCGCCCGCTGGGTGCGGCCGCTGCACCGTATCGTCGCGGTGTTCGGCGGCGAGGCGATCGGTGGCGGCATCGGCTTCGGCTCGTCGGACCCGCGCAAATCGGAGGTGTTCATTCCCTTCGCCAGTGTCACCGAAGGCCACCGCTTCCTGGCGCCGGCGCCGATCATCGTCGAGAATTTCGCCGGCTACCGCGCCGCTTTGCTCGCCGCCAAGGTCGTGCTCGATGCCGGCGAGCGCAAGGCCAAGATCCTCGCCGATGCCGAGGCGCTGGTGGCGCCGCTGGGCTTGCGCCTCAAGAGCGATCCCGGCCTGCTCGACGAGGTCGCCGGCCTGATCGAATGGCCGGTCGTCCGCATCGGCGCGATCAAGCCCGAATTCATGGAACTCCCGCCCGAGGTGCTCACCACCTCGATGCGCACCCACCAGAAATACTTCGCCTGCGAGCAGGCGAGCGACGGCGGCCTTGCGCCCTATTTCATCGTCGTCGGCAACAACGAAACCAGCGACGGCGGCAAGCAGATGATCGCCGGCAACGAGAAGGTGCTGCGCGCCCGGCTCTCCGACGCCCAGTTCTTCTGGGACCAGGACCGCGAGACCACTCTGGAAAGCCGCGTCGCCAAGCTGGTCGAGCGGATCTTCCACGCCAAACTCGGCACCGTCCACGACAAGGTCCAGCGCATGGCGGCGCTGACGCCGGCGCTGTGCACCCATGTGCCGGGCGCCGATGCCGCGCTGGCGCAGCGCGCCGTGCTGCTGGCCAAGGCTGACCTCTCCAGCGCCATGGTTGGGGAGTTCCCCGAACTCCAAGGCGTGATGGGCCGCTATCTCGCCCGGCATGACGGCGAGGCCGACGCCGTCGCCGAGGCCATCGCCCGCCACTATGCCCCGGTCGGCGCCTCCGACGACGTCCCCACCGAGCCGACCGCGATCGTCGCCGCGCTCGCCGACAAGATCGATACGCTCGCCGGCTTCTTCGCCATCGCCGAGAAGCCGACCGGTTCCAAGGATCCCTACGCACTGCGCCGCGCCGCGCTCGGCATCATCCGCATCATCCTGGAGAACGGGCTGCGACTGCCGCTGCGCGACGTCTTCGCCGAGGCCCTGGCCGTGCTCGGGCCGCAGCTGACGAGCCAGTCGATCTCGACATCGCGCGAGACCATCCTTGACGAGTTGCTGGAGTTCTTCGCCGACCGGCTCAAGGTGGCGCTGCGCGAGCAGGGCATTCGCCATGATCTGATCAGCGCCGTGTTCGCGCTCGGCGGCGAGGATGACCTCGTCCGTCTGGTCGCCCGCACCCGGGCGCTGCAGGGCTTCCTCGCCAGTGACGACGGCGCCAATCTGCTGACCGCCTATCGTCGCGCCTTCAAGATCGTCCAGATCGAGGAAAAGAAAGACGGCGCCAGCTATACCGCGACGCCGCCGGATGCCGATGCGCTCGAACTGCCGCAGGAGCGTACGCTAGTCGATCGCCTGGCCGTGGTCGCGCCCGCGAGCGCCGAGCTGCTGGCCGCCGAGGATTTCGCCGCGGCGATGGCGTCGCTCGCGACCGTGCGCCAGCCGGTCGACGATTTTTTTGAAAACGTGACAGTGAACGCGGACCAGCCGGCGCTCCGGGTCAATCGCTTGAGGATACTCGGGCAGATCTGGCGTACCCTCAACCGCGTCGCGGATTTCTCCAAGATCGAAGGATGACGAGATCATGACGAAGTGGGTCTATACCTTTGGAGATGGCTCCGCCGAGGGCCGCGCCGAGATGCGCAACCTGCTGGGCGGCAAGGGCGCCAACCTCGCCGAGATGAGCAATCTCGGCCTTCCCGTCCCCCCGGGCCTGACCATCACCACCGAGGTCTGCACCTATTTCTACGCCAATGGCGAAACCTATCCACCTGAACTCGTCGCCCAGGTCGAGACCGCGCTCGCCCATATCGAGACCCTGATCGGCGCCAAGTTCGGCGATGCCGAGAACCCGCTGCTGGTCTCGGTGCGCTCCGGCGCCCGGGCCTCGATGCCGGGGATGATGGACACAGTCCTCAATCTCGGCCTCAACGACGCCACCACCGAGGGCCTCGCCAAGCGCA
>CAIUCF010000510.1 GCA_903897565.1 uncultured Rhodospirillales bacterium
AAAACAATGAACGCGGCCAATGCGAACAGCGAGAGGCCACCCATATGGGTAACGGCACTCCAGATGATATCGGGCAGCGCGGCGAAATAGACAGAGAAGCCCTCGGGCCGGATGTTGTTCAGAAAGAACGCCTCGAACCCGTTCACCGACCGCGCCCTCCTTCCCGTGCAACCTGGTGTATCGCCATAGCAAACAGCCCCGCCGAAAACTCGACGGGGCTTATCGTGCCCGATGATGCCGGGTCAAATGACCGATTTAAGACAAGCCGATAGTGGCTAGGCCCGGCGGCGGTTCAATGGAAACATGATGGGATCATGGCTGACGTCCCGATCGACGACCCAGCGCGACACGCACGGAATCTTGGTGAGGTCGCAACGGTGGCTGTAACGACGGGAGATCTCGACGATCTCGTCGAGCAAGCCATCTTCCAGCTTCGTCGGGTTCAGACCGAGATCCTGGAGGCACTGATTTTCGACCTTGAGATCGTTCTCGGCAGCCTCGCGGCGTGGATTGTCGATATGGGCAATCTCGACGCCGGTCTTGGAGGAAATCAGGGCAGCGAGGTCGCGCACGCGATGCGTCTCCGCAACCTGGTTGAAGATCTGCACCCGGCGGCCGCTGACCGGCGGGTTCGAGACCGCGAGCTCCAGACAACGAACGGTATCCTGAATATGGATGAACGCGCGGGTCTGACCGCCGCTGCCATGAACCGTCAGCGGGTAGCCGAGGGCCGCCTGTAGCAGGAAGCGGTTGAGTACGGTGCCGTAGTCGCCGTCATAGTCGAAGCGGTTGATCAGGCGCTCGTCACGCCGGGTCTCGCGCGTCTGCGTTCCCCACACGATACCCTGATGAAGGTCGGTGATCCGCAGGCTGTCGTTCTTGTTGTAGAAGTAGAACAACAGCTGATCCATCGTCTTGGTCGTGTGATAGATGCTGCCAGGATGCGCCGGGTGCAGGATTTCCTGCGTGATCGAGGAGCCGTCCTGGAGATCGACGTTGACCTTGAGGTAGCCCTCAGGGATCGTCGCGCCGTGGTTGGAATAACCATAGACGCCCATCGTGCCCAGATGCACCAGATGGATGTCTTGACCGGACTCGACGATTGCCGCCAGCACGTTGTTGGTCGCGCTGATATTGTGATTGACGGTCAGCCGCTTGTGACGGCTCGACTTCATCGAGTACGGCGCCGCGCGAATTTCGGCGAAATGGATGATGGCATCGGGACGATACGCGCAAATAAGATCGAGCAGCGCGTCGTATTGTTCCGAAATATCGACCTGCGAGACCTTGATCGCGTGGCCTGAAATCTCCTTCCAGGCCTTGACCCGTTCTGACAGCGAACTGATCGGGGTCAGCGACGAGACCTCGAGTTCGACATCGATCTTCCGACGCGACAGGTTGTCGGCGATATGCACCTCATGCCCCTGCGCAGACAGATGAAGGGAGGTCGGCCAGCCACAAAAGCCGTCGCCGCCAAGAACAAGCACTCTCATAATGACCTCAATGAATAAATGTTAAGGTTCGTGTTCGTCGGCGCGGCTCAAATGTCGGACACGGGTCCGTCGGATCGGGCAATTCGCGTCGCCTCCTCTCCCTCCGCAATTTTTTCGTGGGCTCGAAGAGTAAGCAAATACCGTTTAAGCCCTCTCGATCGACAGTGTCAAATTACAGGTTTAAGAAATAAAAAGACAAAGCTTACATATATAA
>CAIUCF010000511.1 GCA_903897565.1 uncultured Rhodospirillales bacterium
CACCGGCCCAGGCGGGCGGTTTCAACCCAGCGACGAGGATCCCCGGATCGCCGGGCCGCGCACCAATCTCACCTTCCCGGAAAAGCGGGTGGAGCATGTCGCCGCGCTCAAGCCCGATATCTGCACGCTTGATCTCAACACCATGACCTTCGGCCAGGAGGTCGTGATCAACACCCCGCCGAACGTCATCCGCATGGCGCGGATCATCCGAGCCGCCGGGGTAAAGCCGGAGATGGAACTGTTCGATTCCGGCGATATCCGTCTCGCCCACGACCTGATCTCGCAGGGCGAGCTCGACGGGCCCGGCTTGTTCTCGATCGTGCTCGGAATCAAATACGGCTTCCCGGCGACGCC
This sequence comes from uncultured Rhodospirillales bacterium, assembly GCA_903897565.1. Lineage (GTDB taxonomy): Bacteria > Pseudomonadota > Alphaproteobacteria > ATCC43930 > CGMCC-115725 > CAIXXC01. The sequence continues at coordinate 355 of CAIUCF010000511.1, forward strand.
GGCGGCGATGACCTTCGCCCGCGACATGCTGCCGGCGGGCTCGACCTGGACCGGGTTCGCCATCAGCCGCATGGAGTTTCCGATGGTCGCCCAAGCCTGGCTGCTCGGCGGCCATGTCCGCGTCGGCATGGAGGACAACGTCTATATCGACAAGGGCGTGCTCACCCCGTCGAACGCGGCGCTGGTCGAGCGCGCCGTGGTGATCCTGCGCGCGCTCGGCGCCGAGATCGCCTCGCCCAAGGAAGCGAGGGCGATGCTCGGCCTGTAATCATCACCCCTCCGGGGTCTATCTCCCCCGGCCGAGTCCCCGGACGAAATCGGCGACGGCGGCGCCGATCTCGTCGGGGCTGTCTTCCTGGATGAAATGGGTGCCGGCGACCGTGACTTCGGTCTGGTTGGGCCAGGCGCGGCAGGCCTCGCGCAGGGGGCCTTTGAGGACGGCACCGGGTTCGGCGTTGACGAACAGCTTCGGCACGGCGTTCGACGCCATCCAATCGGCAAAGGCACGCACCGTCGCGACCACGTCCGCCGGCTCGCCGTCGAGCGGCAATTGCCGCGGCCAGGTCAGGGTCGGTCGGCCATCTACGCCGGCGTGCTGGAACGGCCGGCGATAGACCGCCATCTCCGCCTCGCTCATCGGCCGCATGATCAAGCCAGGCAGGACCTTCTCAACGAAGATATTGTCTTCGAGCACGAGTTGTTCGCCGGCGGGCGAGCGGAACGCGCGGAACAACTCGCGGGCTGCTTCGGGGAACTCCGCCCAGGACATTGGCGTCACGATGCCTTCCATATAGGCGATACCGGCCACCCGGTCGGCATGGCGACGCGCCCAATCGAGACCGAGGGCGCCACCCCAGTCGTGAAGCACCAGGGTGACCCGGTTACCGAGATCGAGCGCGTCCCACAGGGCATCGAGATATCCCTGATGCTCGGCCAGCGTGTAGCGGTCCGCGCCCGAGGCTTCGAGTTTGTCGGAATCACCCATGCCGATCAGGTCGCAGGCAATCAGCCGACCAAGGCCGCGGCAATGCGGCATGACGTTGCGCCATAGGTAGGACGAGGTCGGGTTGCCATGCTGGAAGACGATGGCGTCGCCCTCGCCTTCGTCGATATAGGCCATGCGTCGGCCGTTGATTTCGATGAATTTCTTGTCTGCGAACGGCGCG
>CAIUCF010000512.1 GCA_903897565.1 uncultured Rhodospirillales bacterium
GGGCGAGGTGATCAGCCATCGCCTCAACCTCGCCATGGCGGCGGCGGCCAATCCGGCGATCACCGATCATGAAGAATTCCGTCTGATGACCAGCGAGAAGATCGAGGGCTTTTCGGCCTCGGCCAACGCCACGTTCGGCGGGCTCTACGATATTCACGCTTCGATGATGCAGATGCTGCTCGGTCAGGCCTCGCGGATGACCCAGGCGGTCGTCGAGGCCGCAAGTTCGATGACCCCGATCGGCGCGGCCGACGCGCATAAGCGCTGGGTCGAGGACAGCTTTGCCGTCGCTCAAGCCCATTCCTGGGACGTCACCAACAAGCTCGTCGACCTGTCGGCGATGGCGCTCGAGCCGCTGCACAGCCGGGTCACGGACAATGCCAAGCGGCTCGGCAAGCGGGGCGGCGCCAAGAAGAAACCCGCCGGCGGCGCCTGATTCCGGCCCTGGGTTAATTCGCTGTAAGCCGGCCCCGGGGATCTTGATATCGCGTCGGGACGGGTTACATGCTAAGGTCTCGACCTGTTCGACATTGAGGTCCGTTTCATGGGTAGTTTCAGTATCACGCATCTCTTGATCCTGCTGGCGATCGTGCTGCTGGTTTTCGGCGCCGGCCGCCTACCCAACGTGATGGGAGACTTCGCGAAGGGCATCAAGGCGTTCAAGAAGGGTATGCGCGACGAAGACATGCTCGACGCCCAGGCACCGGCGAAGCCGCCGGAGCAGCAATCGGTCAGCGCCGACCCGGTCCACCGCGTCTAGCCGACCGACGCCGCAGCGGCGATGATTTCGGACGACCGGCGCACGCCGCCCGTGCTGTCGCGTATCGTCGGCGGCCTGCCGGCAACGATCCCCTTTCTCGGTCCCGAGGCGATCGAACGCCAGCTCGGCCATCCGCTGGCAGTGCGTCTCGGCGCCAATGAAAGCCTGTTCGGACCCTCGCCGCGCGCCGTCGCGGCGTTGCGCGAGGTCGCCTTCGAATCGTCGCTCTATGGCGATCCGGAAGGCTGGGACCTTCGCGTCGCCCTGGCGGCAAATCATCAGATCAAGCCGGAAAATCTCGTGCTCGGCTGCGGCATTGATGAGCTGCTCGGCCTCGTCGTCCAGGCCTATCTAAATCCCGGCGAAACCGTGGTCATGTCGACCGGCGGTTATCCCACCTTCGCCTATCATGTGAACGGGCATGGCGGCCGTTTCGCCACGACGCCCTATCGCGACTTCCGCAATGACGCGATGGCGCTGGTCGATCTCGCCCGGCGTGAGAATGCCAAGATTCTCTATCTCGCCAATCCCGACAATCCCACCGGCAGTGTGCTGGCGCCGGGGGTGATCGCCGAGATGGTCGCGGCGTTGCCGGAGAACTGCCTGTTTCTGCTCGATGAGGCCTACGCCGAATTTCTCGAGCCTGCGCAGATTCCGGAGATCGCGATCGACGATCCACGGGTGATCCGGTTTCGCACCTTCTCCAAGGCGCATGGCATGGCCGGTCTTCGCCTCGGCTATCTGTTCGGCGCGCCGCAGACGGTCCGCCCGCTCGACCGTATCCGCAATCAGTTCGGCGTCGGCCGCCTGACCCAGGTGGCGGCGCTCGAATCCTTGCGTGACACCGACCACATATCGGCGGTCGTGGCCGCGGTCGCCGAGGGACGGGCGCATTACGGCCGGCTGGCCGACGCGGCGGGCTGCGTCGCATTGCCGTCTTCGACCAATTTCGTCGCCTTCGATCTCGGCACCGAGGCACGGGCCAACGCGTTGCTGAAATCGCTGATCGAGAATTACCGGGTCTTCATCCGCAAGCCTGCGGTGGCCCCGATCGATCGCCTCGTCCGCATCACGATCGGGCCGCCGGCGGCGCGGGCGATCCTCGCCGAGGCCCTGATTCCGGCGGTTGCCGCGCTCTAAACGCCCCGCACAAAAAGTCGCAAGTCGGGCCTCTTGCTCGCGAAAATACCGTAACCATATGCTTCCCCAGTGACGGACGCCGGATCGACCGGGTCCGCCGAAGGTGCGCTACGGGCACCGGAAGGAGAGACATATGGACGTTGAAAAACTGACGGAACGGTCGAAGGGTTTCCTGCAGGCCGCACAGGGTCTGGCTCAGCGGCGCGGCCACCAGCGGCTGATGCCGGAACATCTCTTGAAGACGCTGCTCGAGGATCAGGAAGGTCTGGCCTCCAATCTCATTCGCAGCGCCGGTGGCAATCCCGATTTGGCGAATGTCGCGGTCGATGCCGCGCTCGACAAACTCCCGAAGGTCGAAGGCGCCGGGGCGGGCCAGGTCTATCTGGGTCCCGAACTCGCGCGCGTCGTCGACAGTGCCGAAGAGCAAAGCAAGAAGCTCGGCGACAGTTTCGTCACCGCCGAGCGGCTGCTGCTCGCGCTCGCCACGACCCCGGGTGCGACGGCCGAGGCGTTCAAGCGCGCCGGCATCACGCCGCAGGCGCTGAATACCGCGATCGACACGCTGCGGCGCGGCCGTAAGGCCGATTCGGCGAATACCGAGGAGGGCTACGACGCTCTCAAGAAATACGGCCGCGACCTCACCGAGGTGGCGCGCTCCGGCAAGCTCGATCCCGTTATCGGGCGTGACGAGGAAATCCGCCGCACGATTCAGGTGCTGGCGCGCCGGACCAAGAACAATCCGGTGCTGATCGGCGAGCCCGGGGTCGGCAAGACCGCGATCGTGGAAGGCCTGGCCCAGCGCATCGCCAAGGGCGACGTGCCGGAAGGGCTGAAGAACAAGCGGTTGATCGCCCTCGACCTCGGCGCCATGATCGCCGGCGCCAAGTATCGCGGTGAATTCGAAGAGCGGCTCAAAGCCGTGCTCGCCGAGATCACCGCCGAGGCGGGTCAGGTCATCGTCTTCATCGACGAGCTCCACACCCTGGTCGGTGCCGGCAAGGCCGATGGGGCAATGGATGCGTCCAACATGCTGAAGCCGGCATTGGCGCGCGGCGAGTTGCATTGCGTCGGCGCCACCACGCTCGACGAGTACCGCAAGCATATCGAGAAGGATGCCGCCCTGGCGCGGCGCTTCCAGCCGGTCTACGTGCCGGAGCCGACGGTGATCGACACCATCTCGATCCTGCGTGGGCTGAAGGAGAAGTACGAGCTGCATCACGGCGTCCGCATCACCGACGGTGCGATCGTGGCGGCGGCGACCCTGTCGAACCGCTACATCACCGACCGCTTCCTGCCCGACAAGGCGATCGACCTCGTTGACGAGGCGGCCTCGCGGCTGCGCATGGAGGTCGATTCCAAGCCGGAGGCGATCGACGAACTCGACCGCCGCATCATCCAGCTCAAGATCGAGCGTGAAGCGCTGGCCAAGGAATCCGACGCGGCCTCCAAGGAACGGCTCGAGAAGCTGGTCAGCGAGCTGGCCGATCTCGAGGAGGAATCGGGCTCGCTGACGGCGCAGTGGCAGGCCGAGAAGGACAAGCTGGCTGGGGCGCAGAAGCTCAAGGAGCGGCTCGACCAGACCCGCACCGAACTCGAGGCGGCGCAGCAGCGTGGCGATTGGGCCAAGGCCGGCGAGCTCACCTATGGCGTGATCCCGGAGATCGAGGCCAAGCTCAAGGAAGCCGAGCAGTCGGGCAGCAAGCAGACGCTGGAACAGGCGGTGCGCGAGAGCGACATCGCCGGGATCGTCTCGCGCTGGACCGGGATCCCGGTCGAGAAGATGCTGTCGGGCGAACGCGAGAAGCTGCTGCGGCTCGAAGCCGAGCTGGAAAAGCGCGTCGTCGGCCAGCACGAGGCGGTGGTGGCGGTCTCCAACGCGATCCGCCGGGCGCGCGCCGGTCTGCAGGATCCGAATCGGCCGATCGGCTCGTTCCTGTTCCTCGGGCCCACGGGTGTCGGCAAGACCGAGCTGACCAAGGCGCTCGCCGAGCTGCTGTTCGACGACGACAGCGCCCTGCTGCGCATCGACATGTCGGAGTATATGGAGAAGCATTCGGTGGCCCGTCTGATCGGCGCGCCGCCGGGCTATGTCGGCTATGACGAGGGCGGCAGCCTGACCGAGGCGGTACGGCGGCGGCCCTACCAGGTGATCCTGTTCGACGAGGTCGAGAAGGCGCATCCGGATGTCTTCAACGTGCTGCTGCAGGTGCTTGACGACGGGCGGCTGACGGACGGCCAGGGGCGGACGGTCGATTTCCGCAATACCTTGATCGTGCTGACCTCGAATCTCGGCAGCGAGGTGCTGGCCATGGATAGCGAGGGCGGCGACGTCGAAACCTACCGGCCGGCGGTGATGGAGGTGGTACGGGCGCATTTCCGCCCGGAGTTCCTCAATCGCCTGGATGATATCCTGCTGTTCCGGCGTCTGAGCCGCGGCGATATGGGCGCGATCGTCGATATCCAAATCCGCCGGCTCGAGAAGCTGCTGGTGGACCGCCATATCACCCTGGCGCTCGAGCCGAGCGGCAAGGAGTGGCTGGCGCAGGAGGGCTACGACCCGGTCTATGGGGCGCGGCCGCTGAAGCGGGTGATCCAGCGCGAGCTGCAGAACCTGCTGGCGGAGAAGATTCTCGACGGCTCGCTCGGTGAAAACGACACCGTGCGCGTCATCGGGGGGCGGCTCGGCCTCGATCTCGCGGTTGAAAAGCCGGCGGCGGCCTGATTCAAAAGGGAGATCTGCCGGGATTGCGCCTCGCCAGAGGTGCGAAACCGGCAGCTTTCTTGACGGTTTTAAGTCAAGCCCCGAAATCTGCGCGGGCGTCATGCATTCGTAACGAGCGAATGTTCTTGCCGCGTCGGAGCGTTGGGGGCATGTTCTGCCCATCAGAGCCGCTTGTGGCGCCGCCGACCTTCCTCGAAGGCAACTTTGAGGGTGTTGGTGGTTTTGTCGCCTGAAGGTTCTGGTAACTGATTTTTCGGCACCGCGTTTTTCGAGTTTCTCAGAAAATTAGGTGTTGACTGGTTAGGATTTGGGGCGGTATAAGCCGCCTCCGTTTCGGGCCGGGCCTTAGTGATAAGGTGTTGGAACTAAACAGCTCTTTGACAAGTTGGTATTTGGAAGGGATGCGCAGGCGGCGGCGTGTAGTAGATCGCTGGACGTATGTGCATCTCAAGTCATGGTTTACTATGTCAA
>CAIUCF010000513.1 GCA_903897565.1 uncultured Rhodospirillales bacterium
ATACCGGCGCGGACGACATGGTCGATCCAGGCCTTGAGACCCGACGGTAGGCCGAAATTCCACATCGGTGCGCCCACGACGATAATGTCGCTGGCCAGCAATTCGGCGGCGGCGGCGTCGGAACGCTGGACCGCCTCGGCAAGCGCCGGGCTGCGCTGCTCGGCGGGCGTAAAGAAGGCGGCGATCGTCGTGCCGTCGAGATGCGGCAGCGGCGCTGCACCATAGTCATGGGTGACGAGGGTGGCGCCAGGATGCTTGGCGAGCAGGCCGGCAACGACGGCTGCCGTGAATTTGCGGCTGACCGAGCGCTCGCCGAGCGGGCTGCTGTCGATCTGGAGAATCTTGAGGGACATCGGGACTCCTTAGTGTGGTATAAACAATATACTAACTAATAGATCGATACTTTGAGTGTGAAAAGAAGGAACATATTCGTCAGTGAGTTACCTGGAGGTAAGCAATGGCAAATCCCATTGAGAAGGATGAGTTTTTTAAGGGGCCGGACCATTCGAACTGCCCGATCAGCGACCTGCTGGCGCGCCTCGGCGACAAGTGGAGCGTGCTCGTGATCGTGACCCTGGCGCGCAGCCCCGATCATTGCGCGCGGTTTTCCGACCTTATGCGCAACGTCACCGGGATTTCGCAGCGTATGCTGACCACGACTCTGCGCCATCTCGAACGCGACGGCATCCTGACGCGCCGGCTCTTCCCCGAGATTCCCCCGCGTGTCGAGTACACCTTGACCGAACTCGGCCTTGGTCTGCTCGGGCCGGTCAGCGCCTTGGTCGAATGGATCGAGCAGCGTTGGCCCGATATCGAGAAGTCGCGGGCGGATTACGACGCGCGGGTCGACATGGCGCGCTAGACGTCGGAAACCAGCGCCGAGACCGCCTCCGGATCCTCGGCGCGCAGGATCCGCTCCGCCGTGCGACGATCGAAGCCGGCGCGGGCGAGGCTGCCGAGGTCCTTGTGAAAGAACTCGGTTCGAAGTTCGGGCAGACGATACGGCCCGAGCCGACGACGGCGGGCAAAGGCTGCCGCCGCAGCGAGATCGCTGCCGATCTCGGTCGTGTCGCCGAGCACCGCGTCGATCAGCGGCGCGGCGATCCCCTTTTCCTGCAACTTGGCCCGGATGCGGCTGCGCGGCAGGCCACGACGATGCAGGCTGGCCGCCTTGGCCTCGGCATAGCCGCCGTCATTGAGCAGGCCCGACGCGATCCAGCGCTCGATCAGGCGCGTGATGGCCTGGGCCAGGAGGGCGGTGTCGGTCGCATGGGCCGCTTCGGACAGGCGAACCCGGCGCATCAGTACGCGGCGCAGCTGCGCGGCGGATGCCGCGAAGCGGGCAAGATAGTTCAGACCGGCCTGCTCGAGCCGTTCCGGGGTCATCGGCGGCGCCTGCCGGACCCTCGTCGTTCTTGCCGTCTCCGCCACGGGACTCAACCTCGTTCTGGGTCGCGCTGACTTGGACCATCGATGATCGGCGCAGGATAGGCCAGCATCATTGGCTCCGCAAAGATCTCGACGGCGTCCGAATCTTTGCTCCGCGAGGCGGATTTAGGGGGAACCGGGACCTGCTTCAAGCCCACCATGATCATGTTGACATCGGCGCCGTTTGCCGACAACGGCAGGAGAAGCCCTTCGACGAATACCCAGCTCCGGTCGCGGATGAAGAAGATATGACCCTTGATCGCGACCGGCGCCCTGGTGTCGCACACCAGCGTAAACAATCTTCTGATCCCCGGCGTCTTGTCGCCGTGGAGCGTCTCATCGACCCCTTTTCCTGTCGAGTCGCGACCAAGCAGCGCGACGATCGCGGTCCCGATCAGGCGATAGCGAAACAGCGGCCCTGAGGCGTTCGCGGCGACATCGACGAGAAAGAGATATGGCAGCAAAGCGGCCATGTCGACCGGGTCGAAATCGGCCCGCGCCGGCATCGTCCGTCCGGCGGATTTTTCGCTCCAGTAGCGATGAAGCGCGATCAGATCGGGGGATCGTACCCGCGAGTCGAACATGTCCCTGGTTATCTCCGGGCCGGCACGACCGATCGATAGCGGAGCCGGACTCCCGACCCATATAGACCGCTAGCGCTAACGTTCCATGAAGAATGGGGCGCTGGCGACGGAACAGCGCGGTTGCACGGCCCGGCAGGGCAGGCCTATGACGAAGCACGCCGGCGGCGCTGCGGACCGACCGGCGGGACAACAAGGAACGGGAGACCCGTCATGCGGAATTTCAACGAGGATACGATCACGGATGCCGTCGTCGAGCGGCTCGCCCATGCGACCTCGCCGCGGGCCCGCGAGATCAGCCAGGCGCTGGTTCGCCATCTCCACGCCTTCGTCCGCGAAGTCCGGCCGACACAGGATGAATGGATGGCAGGCATCGAGTTCCTGACCCGCACCGGCCATATGTGCACTGAGATGCGCCAGGAATTCATCCTGCTCTCCGACACGCTCGGCGTCTCCATGCTGGTCGACGCCATCAATCACGCGCTGCCCGAGACCGCGACCGAGACCACGGTGCTCGGCCCGTTCTATCTTTCCGGACCACCGGAAATGCCGCTCGGCAGCGACATTTCGACCCGTGGCAAGGGCGAGCCGATGATCGTCGAGGGCACCGTCCGCGACCCCGCCGGCCAGCCGATCGCGGGCGCCTGGGTTGATACCTGGCAGGCCGACGCCGAGGGCGTCTACGACGTGCAGCGCGCCATCGGCGGCGCCGCCGAGCTCGACCTCCGTGCCCGTTTTCGCACCGACGCCGAGGGTCGCTTTTGGTTTCGCAGCATCGCGCCCTGCTATTACCCGGTCCCCGATGACGGCCCGGTCGGCGAGATGCTGAAGGCCCAGGGCCGCCACGCCAATCGCCCGGCCCATGTTCATTTCATGATCGGCGCGCCGGGCTATGAGACGCTGATCACGCATCTGTTCATCGCCGACAGCCCCTATATCGATTCCGATGTCGTCTTCGGCGTGAAGGATTCCCTGATCCGATCGCTGGAGCCGCAGCCAGTGGGCCTCACGCCCGCCGGCAACCGCGTCGAGGCCCCGGCCTCGCTGCTCCGCTACGACTTCGTGCTCGCCGCACAAAAGCCGGAGGCCTGACGTGCCCGGGGATTTCGATGCGATCCTCGCCGCCCGCGATTTCGACCTCCGCGCCCTGCCAGCGGATTTTCACGACGACCCCTATCGCTATTACCGGGCGCTGCGTGACCACGCTCCGGTCAAGCGCATGCCCGACGGCTCGGTGTTCCTGACGCGCTACGCCGATCTCGATCAGGTCTACAAGGACCCGATCGGCTTCAGCTCCGACAAGCGCCAGGAGTTCCTGCCCAAATTCGGCCAGTCCCTGACCTATGAGCACCACACCACCAGCCTAGTCTTCAACGACCCGCCGCTCCATACCCAGGTCCGCCGCATCCTCCAGGGCGCGCTCACCCCGCGCGCGATCGCCGCGATGGAGGACGGGCTGGTCGCCCTGGTCGAGCGCCTCCTCGACAACCTCGACGTAAAAGGCGAAGGCGATCTGATCGAGGATTTCGCCTCGGCGATCCCGATCGAGGTCATCGGCAACCTGCTGGGCGTGCCCAAGGCCGATCGCGGCCCGTTGCGGCGCTGGTCGCTGACGATCCTCGGCGCGCTGGAGCCGGCGATCTCTCCTGCTGCCCTCGACGCCGCCAACGCCGCCATCGCCGAGTTCCTCGACTATCTGGAGGGCCTCGTCGCCAATCGCCGTGCCCATCTCGGCAACCCCGATACCGACGTGCTGTCGCGCCTGATCATCGGCGAGGCCAATGGCGAGAAGCTCGGCCATCGCGCATTGCTGCAGAACTGCATCTTCCTGCTCAATGCCGGACATGAGACCACGACCAACCTGATCGGCAATGGCCTTGCTACCTTGCTCGACTGGCCCGACGAGCGCCGCCGCCTGATCGCCGACCTCGACGCGCTGATCCGCCCCGCGGTCGAGGAATTCCTGCGCTTCGAAAGCTCCAACCAGCTCGGCAATCGCCGGGCGACCGCCGATTGCATCGTCGGCGGCGAGAAACTGGCTGCCGACACCCTAATCACCCTGTGCATCGGCGGCGCCAATCGCGACCCGGCGCAGTTCCCGGTTCCCGACCGCCTCGATCTCGGCCGCAGCCCCAACCGTCATCTCGCCTTCGGCTCCGGCGCCCATGCCTGCCTCGGCCTGAGCCTGGCCCGGCTCGAAGGCCGCATCGCTATCGCCGGCTTCCTGCGTCGCTTTCCCGACTACATGCTGCGCGCCCCGGCGGTCCGCGGCGGCCGGGTGCGGTTTCGCGGGTATGTCAGCCTGCCGGTGACGTTGCGACCGTGATCCCGCCCCGCTTCCCGAGGCACCCTCCCGGGACCGCTCCGGTCTCTCAAGCAACAGCGAGACTAAATCGGCAGCTCACCCCTTCCGGGTCATAGCGGATATCAAAAGGACACTCGGGACCCTCGGCGCTCAGAGTTCGGATCAATCTCGTGCCAAAACCTTTGCGGGCGCGTTCGACAACGAGAGGCCCTCCAGATTCCGTCCAGTCGACGATCACGATCCCCGAATCGTGATCTGAGCTCCTCCAACGTATCGAAATACATCCGGCGGCGTTCGATAGCGCTCCGTATTTGATGGCGTTAGTCGAGAGCTCGTGCACGATCAGACTCAATGAAATGGTACTATCGATAGAAATATCGATATCTTCTCCTTGCAGTATTAGCCGCCCATCAGCACCGGGTGCCAGTCGCATTAGAATGGTCTCGATGACCCTGCGGAGAGAACCCGTTTCCCAACGATGCTCATGAAGAATGAGAGTAGCATCGCCCAGAGAGCTCAAGCGATCTTCGAAGACTTCGAATTCCGTTCGTGGGA
>CAIUCF010000514.1 GCA_903897565.1 uncultured Rhodospirillales bacterium
AACAAATCGTCAGGTCGCAGATCGTGGCGAGCACGTTGCCGCCGCCGATCGCATAGCCTTGTACCCGCGCGATCACGGGCTTCGGCGCGTCGCGGATCGCGGCGTGGAGTTCCTCCATCGGCAGACCGATGGTGCCGCGCCCGTCATAGTCGCCGTCGTGGGCCGACTGGTCACCACCCGTGCAGAAGGCACGGTCGCCGGCGCCCGCCAGCACGATGGCGCCCACCTCCCTGTCGTAGCCCGCCTTGTTGAACGCGGAGATCAATTCCTCGCAAGTCGTCCCGCGGAATGCATTCATCTTGTCGGGGCGGTTGATAATGATCCAGGCGACGCCGTTACGGATCTCGTAGATCAGGTCCTGATAGGCCATATCACGTCTCTCTATCGTCGTAGGGTTTGCGTCAGCCGTTCATCGTCAGGCCGCCGGAGACGCTTAGGACCTGGCCGGTCACATAGCCCGCGTCGTCGCTGGCAAAGAACAGGACCGCGCCGGGCAGATCGTCGGGCTGGCCGATACGGCCCAACGGGATCGCCCGGGTGAAGGCTTCGATCAGCTTTTCGGGATTGCCGGCTCCGAGCTTGTAGTCAGCGAACAAGGCTGTATCGGTCGGGCCTGGGCAGACCACGTTGACAGTGATGCCGTGGCGGGCATGCTCGCGCGCAATCGTCTTCGAAAAGGCGACAATCCCTCCCTTGCAGGCTGCATAAACCGCTTCACCTGAGGAGCCGACGCGGGCCGCGTCAGAAGCGATGTTGACGATACGACCCGAGCGGCGTGCCGCCATGCCCGGCAGCACCGCGTGATGCATGTGCAGCGCACCGACGAGGTTAATGGCGATCAGCTTCTCCCATTCAGCCGGGTCGGTCTTTGTGAACGGCCGGAAAATGTCCCAACCAGCATTGTTCACAAGCACATCGATGGGTCCGAAGGCAGCCTCCGCCGCGGCGACGGCGGCATCGACGCTCACCCGATCGGTGATGTCGCAAGCGAAGGCCCGGGCGGTCTCGCCAATGGTCCCGATCTGTGCGGCGACTGCCTCGGCGGCGTCGAGATTGCGATCGAATACGGCAACCCGCGCGCCCTCACCCGCGAACCGTCGGGATGTGGCGCCACCAATGCCGCCGCCACCGCCGGTAACGATGACCACCTTGTTCTCAAAACGCCGCATCAAGCTCGTCTCCCCTGTTTGTTCAGTCCATTCCAGGATGGATTTTTATACCAATATGTTGCTATATTTATCAGGAGACGCTGCATGTCGCAAGAGAGATCCATGGACATATCTACAGAATCTAAACGAGAAATTTCTGGAACCCGACTGGATATGGCGAATAGGATCTTCTTTCGTCTCTATCAATGCGCAAATATGTTGCATAAAACGGGAAGCAGGGCGCTGGAAGCGGATGGCCTGACGACGCAGCAATGGGCGGTCCTCGGCGCACTCTCTCGAAAGAGTGCAATGCATGGAATGAGTATCGGGGACCTCGCCCGGTACCTGATGGTGAGCCGCCAAAGCTTGGCTGGGCTGCTGAGCCGCATGGCGCGCGATGGCCACGTCACGATCGCCGCTGACACGACGGACCGCCGATCCCGCATCGTCTCTATGACAGATGTCGGCGGCCACGCCTGGAACGTCCTGGCGCAGCCAAAGATCCGCGACTACTACATGCAAGCGCTGGACGGCGTCTCAATCAACGACACCGCCCATATCCTCCATTACCTGCTTACGATCCTCGGGAACATGCAGGAAATCGACGCTAAGAGCGTCCGAAACGAGCCCGATCCGGACTGATTGGATCCCGCGCGGTCTGGATAGGCAATCGTGAACGCTGCGCCACGAAAGCGCAGCGGTTTTGGTGTCAGCCTCGACCAAAGCTCCAGTAGACCAGTCCGATCAAGCGCGTAGGCGATGAAATCGAGCGGCGATTCGATCATCAATTTGTCTACCATGTCGGCCTGGGCCCGTCGGCCAAATCCGGCCGAGATTACTGGACAGCGCCCGCCCTTGCGCCACGACAGCGAAAGGGTCGGATCCAAATTTGATGCTTGTCACACTGATCAGGGTGAAAGTCAGAGTATTTGCCGCGGGTTCCAGCAAACCGGATTGGCAGTCGGGGGAGGAAGGGTGGCACGCTTCATCCATTGACATATAGTTTTATATGTTTATTTTTGGCCAGTGAAGCATTGCGTCCTTGAAAGTTCGGTCGCGTTCGTTCGGATGAAGCGAGTCACCTGTTCGATCGTGCAAACAACCAAAATTGAAAGGCCCGTCAGTTCGGCTGTCTGGGCGTAGGCCCCCGATTTCGAACGGCTCCAACCAAGATGAGCCGATGTGAGGGAGACGAAGATGCCAGTAGCTGATCCTGCGACCTGTAGAGACCATTCGCTTGACTGGACCGATTATTTCTACCGTCGGCGTGGCAAGGAGATTCTCGAATTGGTCACCGAGGAGATCATCACCGAGCACAAGGAGAATGCCGACGAGCATCTCGGCAGACACAGCGCGTCGCTACACGTCGTGCTTAATTACCTCAGAACCAAGCCGATCCTGGGCAAGGAGTTCGTCTATGTCGAGGAGCCCTACCGGAGGTACCGCCTCGGTTTAATCACCGCTCGCGGAACGCCGGCGGATATTGCCCTGGAGCCCGTGTTTTCCAGCGAAATCGACGCGATGCACGCGCTCTTCCTCATGCGCCTCGAGAAGCTCCGCTTGCTCGTTGCAGGAGGCAAGTAATGACCAAGATCCAGATCCGCGGCTATTGCGATATGCCGAGTGCAGCTCCCGCAGAGGTGCTCAAGTTCTACGTTTCCTGCGACACCCCCGGTGCTTATCAGGCTCAGTTGGTGCGGCTGATCAACGGTGACATCGACCCCGCCGGCCCCGGTTTCCGCCAGGAGATCATCCCTCATGCTGCCAATGGCAGTTATCAGGGCCGCAGACAACGAACCCAGGCAGGCGGATATGTCGAGGTGCCAGACCTCCGCGGCAGTCTCGCGTTCCGGGGCAGTTTCTCCGTGCACTGTTTCGTCAGCGCGATGACTCCCAGGGCCGGCAAGCAAGGGCTGGTCACACGCTGGAATGCCGAAGAAAACGTCGGCTGGGCGCTCCTGATCGAGGATGGGGCACTGACCTTCATGGTCGCAAGCAAGGCCGGCGGCGTCAGTCTGGTCCGCAGCGATCGCCCGCTGTTCGCCGACACGTTCTATTCCGTGACGGCCGTTTACGATGCAGACCGTGCTACGCTGACGCTGCATCAGAAGCCGGTCGTCACCAGCACGAACGGCCGCTTCGGGCGTGTCTTTCCGCTGGACTCGACGGCCTGCGTCTCGGGCATCGCCAAATCCGGACCGGGGGACGGGCAGGTGCCGGTGATCATGGGCGGGTATGCCGAGGCAGCAGATCCCCGCCGGACCTGGGTGACCGGTAACTATAACGGCAAGCTCGACTCCCCGAGCGTCTATGGCGTCGCCCTTGACGCCGCCCAGGCTGATCGGCTGGCGAATGGTGAGCGGATCGCGGACACCCATCTCGCCGCGTGCTGGGATTTTGCCGCAGGCATCGGCCCTGATGGCATCCCGACCGACCTGGTCCGCGATGTTTCCGGGCGGGGTCACCACGGCAACTGCGTAAACCAGCCCGACCGCGCGATGACCGGCTGGAACTGGCGCGGCCGAGAGGAACGCTTCATCCACGCGCCCGAGCAATACGGCGCGATCTGGTTCCATTCCGACTCGCTGGACGACTGTCGGTGGGATGTGGATTTCGAGGTGAAAATCCCGTCAGGTCTCCGCA
>CAIUCF010000515.1 GCA_903897565.1 uncultured Rhodospirillales bacterium
CAATAATTTTGCCACTTGATCCTAGCAATAAGGAAAGATCCTTTCGAATTTTATCGAAATATCCGTGCTTGGGAAGCAGAGTGATCGCATTATCGTCGAGGGTCGCGACATTTACTACAACCGCATCAAAATCCTTTAGGTTTATAGACGCGAGGTCGTCCCAAGACGTACATTTGACGTGTGCGTGGCCTGACGAACCCACGACCAGAGTCTTTAGCGGTGGCTTCCGCTTTTCCACGCTTCCCGTAAGGACGTGCATATGTTGCCTGCAGATAGGTTCGACTGTATGGCCTCGACCGCTCCACGAATGGGGCGTAGGCGGCCCATAGGATCATGCTTGGGTTGAGCCATAGCAAGTTTCTCCGCGCCCACCAACCCCCTACGCCATTATCACCAACTCCCGCTCCAGAAACCCGAGAAACGCAGCCACCCGCAGCGCCAGCCGCTCCTGGCCGGCGTACAGCGCGTGGATGTCCTCGGTGTCGCCGGGGTTGAAACTCGCCAGCAACTCCACCAGCCGGCCGGCCGCGAGATCGGCGGCGATGTGGTAGTGGCCGAGGCGGGCGGTGCCGCCGCCGGCGAGCGCCATCAGGCGGACGATTTCGCCGGAATTGCCCATGAACGGGCCGTCGACCGGGCGCGGCACGACGCGGTCGTCGCTGCGGAACGGCCAGCTGTCGATGCTGCGGCGGAAGCTGAATTTGAGGCAGCTGGGCTGGCCGAGATCGTCGGGCGTGGGCGGCGTGTCATGCCGCGCAAGGTCGTCGGGGCTCGCGACCGCCGCATGACCGCCGAAATCGGATATTATCGGATAAAATCGGATATCCGCGCCGCCCCCGGTCTTGCCCGACCTGTTTGCCACGAGGGTCTCACGGCGAGGAATCGGTGACGGGATAGTTGTCATTTCTCCGATCGCCTGCGAGCATGGTCTTGCACAAGTGCATGACCAGCCGGCGGATTTTCGATAATGGCGGCAGCAAAATATTTCGCGTGGGGCGCGGGCGTCGTTCGCCGGCATCGGATCCTGAGTATATCTTGCGCCGCGCTCGTCGGGCTCCTCGTCGCCGTGCTGCTGTTCGTCTGGCTGGCCCTGCCCTATATCCTGCGCAGCCAGGCGGAGGCCTATGTCAAGAGCCATGGCGATCGCCTGACCATTGGCCGGATCGCCATCCTGCCGTTGTTCGAGCCGCATCTGCGGATCGAGAATCTGCGGCTGACCCAGGCCGATGGCAGCCTGCTGCTCGGCTTCAAGCAGCTCTCGATCCGTCTGTCGCTCTCCAGCATCTACCACCGCGCCCTGGTGATCGACGAGATCGCGCTCGACGGGCCGCAGGCGGCGATCGCCATGTTGCCCAAGGGCCAGTCGAACTGGGACCCGTTGCTGGCATCGCCGCCGGCCAAGCCGGAGAGCGCGCCGCCCGCGCCCTCCGCGCCGCCGCGCCTGCTGATCCGCAAATTCGCGCTCGCCGACGGCCAGATCGATCTCAGCGACCGCCGCACGGCCGCAACGCAGGCGGTGCAGATCAAGCCGCTCGCCATCACCCTCACCCAGCTCTCGACCCTGCCCGCCGACAAGCAGGGCGACTACGCGCTGACGGCGAAGAGCAGCCTCGGCGCCGAGATTAACTGGAGCGGCACCGTCTCGCTCACGCCGCTGTCGATCGCCGGCAAGTTCAGCCTCGACGCGCTGTCGTTGTCGAAGCTCGCAGCATTGCTGCCGCTGCCGCCCAAGCTGGCGCCGCCGCAGGGCACCGCTAAGCTGGCGACGCGCTACGAGGCCGGGATGATCGGCGGCCAGTTCGATTTCAAGCTCGCCGATCTGGCGATCGCGGTCGATGGCTTACGTCTCAGCGGCAAGCAGAGCCCGGACGCGGCGCTGACGCTCGGCCATGTCGGGCTCGATGGCGGCAGCTTCGACTGGCGGGCGCGCCGCATCGATATCCCGACGATCACCCTGACGGGCGGCGGCATCACCGGGCGGCGGTTGGCGAGCGGCGCCATCGACCTGCTCGATCTGCTGCCGGCAGCCGCGCCGCAGCCGGCCCCGGGAAAACCGGTGTCCCCGAAGCCTGCGCCGGTGAATCCTGCGCCCAAGCTCCCTCAGGCTACAGCAACTCCAGCCCCGGCGCCGGACGCCGCCTGGCACTACCGCGTCGGTCGCTTCGCGCTCACCGGTTTCGCCGCCGAATTCCGCGACCAGACGGTCGCGCCGGCTGCCGATGTCGCGCTGCAGGACATCACGGTCGAGATCAAAAACCTCAGCGAGAACCTGGCGGCGCCGCTGCCGCTGCATGTCGCGCTGCGGTCGCGCGATGGCGGCACGGTCACGGCGGATGGCACGATCCTGGCCACGGCGCCGGCAGCCGATCTGCGGATCCGCGTCGACGGGCTGGCGCTGGCGCCGATCCAGCCCTATCTCGGCACCGCGACCGTGCTGCGGCTGGTCGGCGGCACGGTCTCGGCCGACGGTCAGGCGGTCTACAAGGACGGTGGCGGCCGTTACGCCGGCGCGCTGTCGGTCGATGATCTGCGCATCATGCAGGGCGAGGGCCGGCGGCCGTTCCTGGCCTGGAAATCGCTCGCCACCACGAGTCTGACGGCGAGCCCGACGGCGATCGACATCCGCGAGCTGACGCTCGACGGCCTCGATACCGCGCTCGCCGTCGCCAAGGACCGCACGGTCAACGTCACCGCGATCCTGCGGCCGCCGAAGCCCGGCAAGGTCGCCCCGCCGCCCCCGCCACCGCCGACGACGACCCGTGCTCCCGCAGCGGCGGCGCCGGTGATCGAGATCGGCAAGCTACGCATCCAGCATAGCCAGCTCGACTATGCCGATCTGTCGCTGGCGCTGCCCTTCGCCACCCATGTCCACGATCTCGAGGGCACGATCTCCGATATCTCGACCCGGCCCGACGCCGGCCCGGCGCGGGTGAAACTGGCCGGGCGCGTCGATGAATACGGCAGCGCCTCGGCGTCGGGCCGCTTCGACCTGCTGAAGCCCGCCGAGCTGCTCGATATCGACACCAATTTCGACAATATCGAGATGACGCGACTGACGCCGTATCTCGCGACCTTCGCCGGCCGCCGCATCGATTCCGGCAAGCTGACCCTGCATCTGCAGTACAAGATCGATCACGGCAAGCTGGCCGGCGACAACCGCATCATCCTCGACCGGCTGACCCTGGGCGGCCG
>CAIUCF010000516.1 GCA_903897565.1 uncultured Rhodospirillales bacterium
ACCGCGACGAACGGCCCGGCATGGCGGGCACTCAATCGATGCAAGGTCTGCGCGAACATCTCCTTGCCCACCCCCGTCTCACCCAGCAGCAACACCGTCACCGTCTTTCCGGCGACGCGCTCGACCTGGCGGCAAGCCGAGATGAAACTGGGCGAGACGCCAATCATCTCGAATTGAGAGAGGGTCGCTGCGGTGGATGTCCCAAACGACCGATTTACGAAGGATGTCGGTTTGAGAAAGGCGACGTCGTCCTCGGCATCGGGCCATTCCTGAGCGGGCCGCCCCTCGATCTCGCAGTTCTCGTGCCCCATGCCGCGGCAGGCGGTCTCGCGAAAGAGGATCGATCGACCGAAGAAGGCGCTGTTGTACCCGCTGGCATAGCCGATCTGCATCCAACAGATCGGCGCCTTACTGACCCCGAGCGTCGCAAGATGAGCCGACGCCTCTGCCGAATTGCGCCAGGTCTGCAACACATGGTGCCGGCCCCGCGCGACATCGATATCGATCCTAGCGGGCTCGACGGCGACGAGCCCTTCGAAGGCGTGCAGCAGAGGGCCGATCTCGAAGGCGTCGAGCAGGTCGTGTTCGCCGCGCAATCGCCGCGCAAGCTCGGCGTCCCGCGCGCCGGCCGCGTATCCCATCCGCATCAGCAGGCCCCGCGCTTCCGCAGAACCGAGCGTATCGATCAACTCCCGGCGGAACGCCCCGAACGCGTCCAGATGGATCATGATCATCCGGTCCTCATCAAGCCGGATCTCGCCCTCCTGAAAGTTCATCCGCAGCTTCGCGCGAATGTCGTCGAACCAGGAGTGCATGGATGTGCTCCATTAACAGAAATGTCGAATTTTGCGATTATGTCGAAATGTAATTTACATTCTTGTCACATTCGTCTGCTGACCCGAAATGATTTCCTCAGGGAAACAGCCAATCTCCCGGGATCTGCCGAGATGGCACATGCCTTGCGCTGTTCGAGGTGGGACGGACACCAGAGCGCCGATCCCCAATAAATAAATAGGGAGGCCCATGTGAGCGCCATCGCCGTCAGCAACCTTCAATTCACGTCGCCGAGCGACGACATCGTCGCCGCCGCCCGCGGGTTGGCCCCAACGCTCCGCTCGCGCTGGGCTGATGCCGAGCAGTTGCGTCGCCTCCCGGACGCCAATGTCGCGGAGATGAACGGCGCCGGGCTCTACAAGATTCTGCAGCCGGCCCGCTCAGGCGGGAGACAGGACAATCTCCACGTCTTCATCGATGCCCTCGCCGAGATCGCTCGGGGCTGTGGCTCCAGCGCCTGGTGCCTGGGCGTCGTCAACGCCCATCACTGGCTGGCAGGCTTGTTCCCGCTCCAGGCGCAGGACGATATCTTCGCGGAGAATCCGGACGCCTTGGTCTCGGCCGTCATCGGACCGCGTGGCCGCGCCGTAAAGGTGGATGGCGGCTATCGCTTGACCGGATTCTGGCCGTTCTGCTCAGGCTCGCCGCATGCCGACTGGTTCATGCTCGGCGGCCGCCTGACAGCGGAAGATGGCGCCGTGATCGACGAGGGCGATTTCCTTCTGCCTCGGGCCGATGTCGTCGTGAAGGACGATTGGGACGTCGGCGGACTGCGTGCCTCCGGCAGCAACAGCGTCGTCGTCAACGACATCTTCGTCCCGACGCATCGCTTCCTCTCGATCCCGACCGCCATCGCCGGCGAGAACCCCGGCGCCGCGGCGCACGAGGGGTGGCTTTATCAATCCGAGGTGATGCCGGTGCTCGCGCTCGGCGTGGCGCCGGCCGTACTCGGGCTCGCGGAAGGGGCGATCGTCGATTTCAAGGCGAGACTACCCGGCAAAACCGTCACCTACACTTTCGACGAGATCCAGATCGATATGCCGACGACCCATATGCAGGTGGCGACGGCCGAGATGAAGGCGCGCTGCGCGAGGCTGTTGCTCCATGATCTGGCAGATCAGATTCAGAGCGCCGCCGCGAACGGCCGGCGGATGACACTCGAGGCGCGGGCCAGAGCGCGCATGGACGTAGCGTTTGCCGGGCGCCTGTGTCTCGAGGCGATCGAGGTCCTGTTCCTTGCCGCCGGCGGCTCGGCACTGGCATCCGGCAATCCGATCCAGCGCGCCCATCGCGACGCGCACGCAATCAATATGCATGGCCTCATGAATCTCGAGACGAATCTCGAAATGTACGGGCGGGTCAGCCTCGGCCTGCCACAGAACTCCCCGCTCATCTGAAACGGCGGTCAGCGAACATGGCCGAGCACGGTCGAGCCCCTGATCTGTCACATCGCGGCGACCGCCGGGCCCATCCGACCGGCGACGCGCTGATCGAGCCCTTCGTTTATCAAGCGGCGCCCTGCCGCGTGATCTTCGGACCCGGAACCATACGCCAACTCCCAGCGGAGTTGCGCCGGCTGGGGTCGAGACGAACTCTGGTCCTGGGCACGCCGTCACGGGAATCCCAGGCCCGGGACGTCGCCGCCTTGCTGGGACCAGATGCGGCGGGGGTCTTCGCGAAGGCGCGGATGCA
>CAIUCF010000517.1 GCA_903897565.1 uncultured Rhodospirillales bacterium
CGACCTCGCCGCGAGCTTCCGCGGGGGGGCCCATGAGGTCGCGCAGAGCGTGCAGGATCTGCGCACGATCCTGATCCGCATGGTCCGGACCTCCAGCGATGAGGCCGATCGCCGCGAGGATCAGCGCTACGCCACCACGGAAGCCTGCGTGATCGTCACCGATGATGGCCGCCCCGTCAGCAGCCGTCTCGTGGATATTTCCTGCGGCGGCGCCTGGATCGAGGGCGAGAGTCTCGTCGGTCTCGCGCCACGCCCAGGGCTCCGGGCACAGCTGCGACTGCCGCGGCTGGCCGGCGCGCAAGCGACCGTCATCCTCCATCATCTCGACCGGGATGGTGGCTGGCACATCGAATTCCAGGACGGGTCGGCTACCCGCGAATTGCTGGGCTTCGTGGCGGGCTTCGCGGCCGACCAGCCGCGCATGGCGGCGGAGTGACGGCGGCGGACACGATCTCGCGGGATGAGCCGGTCCGCGATCCGCTTTAGTCTGCCCGCCCCGCCAGCTCGGTGGCGACGGCATGGAAATGCCGGTTGATGTGCTCGAGAGGGAAGGTGGTCTTGTCGACGACATAGCCGCGCGACGCCGCCTGCGCGAATAACTGTCCGGCCTTGACCGGATCCTTCGTGACGCCTTCCCCGGCCTGATAGAGCGCCGCCAGACCGAAGGTCCCGCAACCGCCGCCGTGAGCCGAGGCCTCGGCATACCACTGCGCTGCCTTGGTTGGATTTACCGGCGGCGTATCGGCGTAGGATCCGCTCTCATAGAGCATACCGAGCTCGCAAGCGGCGTCCGCATTGCCGGCCTTCGCCGATTTCGTCAGCCATTTCACCGCGGCGAGGTAATCCTGGGCCACGCCGATGCCGGCATAATACAACGTGCCGAGCTGAAACGCGGCGTTCTGGTCGTCACCCGCGGCGCGGGTCATGAGCGGCGTCGGGTCGAAAGGACCGGCCGCCGCATCGCCCGCGATCGCGGCGCTCGTTGCCGCAACGCCGGCCACTGCAGCGCCGATCATCCGCCGAAAAGCCCTACGTGCGAGCATCGTGATCTCCCCTGTATCACCGCGATCCGGCGCGGGCGGGCATGCCTCGCACCGACGGCTCGGCCAGTGTCGGCCCGGCCGCATTACCGTCGCCTTAAGAGATGGACGCGTCTGCAGGCCGTCGCAGTCACGAAACGGCAAAAATTCCTGCCGCGAGGCGGAGGATTCTCGAACCTTAACCGGATATTCGGCTTATACTGCGACGGTAGCTCAGCGAGATTGAAGAGAGCAGCGCGCGATGAAGATTGACGCGAATCGGCCGATCGGGACTGGACCGGCCCGGCGCGACACCAAGACGTCAGGCTCCAGCGGCTTTGCCGACAACCTCCCCGTCGACGGCAACGCCGAACAGGGTGCGGCAGCGGTGGCGGCGGCGCCGGCGACATCCGGCCTTGAGGCGCTGTTCGCCCTGCAGGAAGTGCCGGACGCCACGGCCGGGCGCAAACGCGCGCTTGCCCGCGGCCAGAAGCTGCTCGACCGGCTCGACGATCTGCGTCTGGGATTGCTGCTGGGCCATATCTCCCGCGACAAGCTCAGCGACCTCGCCCGCCTCGCCCGTGACGGCAGCAAGGACCTCGACGATCCTGCGCTGCGCGAGATTCTTGGCGAGATCGAGCTGCGCGCCGAGGTCGAACTCGCAAAACTCCAAAACGAATCAAGCGTTTAAGTTATTTTCCGGAAGCCGCTTCCGGAACAAAAGCCGCTCTTGCTCCCGTGCGGCCTGATTCATATACTCCGCCGCGGTTTAGCGACCCTTTGCGGGTGTATGGAGTACAAGATGCGGCCTACGCTTCCGCCCGACTATCGTCCCACAGAGGACGAGGAATTCATGAATGCGACGCAGCAGGAATATTTCCGGCAAAAGCTGCTGCGCTGGCGCGCCGATCTGCTCGCCGAATCCTCCGAAACGCTCAATCACCTCAAGGAAGACAGCCTGCACGAGCCGGATATCACCGATCGTGCCTCGCTCGAAACCGACCGGTTTACCGAACTCCGCACCCGTGACCGCGAGCGCAAGCTGATCGCCAAGATCGACTCGGCGCTGCAGCGAATCGAACTCGGCACCTATGGCTATTGCGAGGAAACCGACGAACCGATCGGGGTCCGCCGCCTTGAAGCCCGCCCGATCGCGACCTTGAGCCTGGAAGCCCAGGAACGCCACGAACGCATGGAGCGGACCCACCGCGAGGACTGAGGCGTCCTCGCGGGCCCGACCGCCGTTAGAACGGCGAGATGATGTCGAAGAACTGGGTGCCGTAACGCGGCTGCTGCAGGTCGGTGCCTTGGCCATGGCCGCCATAGGAAATCCGCGCCTCGGCGATCTTGTCGTAGGTCACGGAATTGGTCGCGTCGATATCGGTCGGCCGCACGATCCCCGTGATCTGAAGATCGCGAACCTCATAATTCACGCGAATTTCCTGTTTGCCGACGACGACCAGATTGCCGCTCGGCAGGACCTGGGTCACCAGCGCCGCGAGCGTCGTCGTAATCTGTTCCGAGCGATTGATCTGCGCCTGACCGTCGGTACCGAGGGCGCCCGATGCGCTGACCAGGCTGGACGCGGCGATCGCGCTCGGCAGCAGAGTCTCGAGGCCGAGCATGTTGGTGCCGACGCTGCTTGTCGAATCCTTGCGCGTGTTCTGGGTCTGGTTGTTCAGGATCGCCTGATCCTTGATCGCGACGGTGATGGTGAGGAGATCGCCGACCCGGCCGGCGCGATGATCCTTGAAGAAGGCGCGGGCGCCGGGCTGCCACATCGAGCCGAAATTGTGCTGGGCCACTTCCGACTGCGGCACCGGCATCGCCACCGGCTGATAGCCGGGTGCTTGCGTCGGATCCTGGATCTTGGTCATGGCCGGGACTTCGCCGATATTCTTGAGGCGCTGCGCCGCCGAGCATCCGGTCAAGGCGACGGCGAGCGCGATCAACGTTGCCGTGCTGGCAGAGTTCCGCAGCATCGAGGTCCGGGATGAGGTCATGGTCTTAGTCCTTACAACACCGGCGGCGGCGCGCCGGGCGCGGCCAGACCGACCTGGCCCGCGGCTTCGACGGTGGCGTCGATGGTACGATTTGATTGAATATTGACGACGCGGATCATCTCGCCGCGACCGCCGTCTTCCAGCGCCTTGCCCTGCGCGGTCAGCGTCATTCCCGGCGCCTCGAGCACGATCAGCACGGAATCGTTGCGATGGACGAGCACGGGAATTTCGAGATCGACCGGCCGCAGGGTCTCCTGCGCGCGCACCGGCCGGCGCGGCGTCCGCCCGATCAGATCGCGGGCGTCCATGACCTGGCCGGCGGGCAGGCGGGCGATATCGACCGCGATCCAGGCGATATCGGCGGCGGCGATGACCTCGCCGGGCACCATCGGTCGCGCCAGGGTCGGGATCTGGATGACGTTGACGAGACGCCCGGCGACATGGACCGGCTCGCTCGCGCTGTCGCCGGCGGCGGCGCGCAGATCGGCGTTGAAGCGACCGCTCATCGGGTCGACCTGAAGATTGTCGATCGCAAGCTTGGTATCGGTGCCGACGGGGACGTAGAGCCTGACCCGGCTGTCGAGCGCGATCTTCGCATCGCTGTTGCCGGGCGCAATCGCCGCCAGCAGCTGCCGCGTGATCTCGCCCTGGTCGATGATGCTCGCCGTACGCGTCACCTCGGTGGTGACGGCGTCGCTGGCGGGTTGCCAGGCCAGGCCATGGGCCTGCGCCGTCGCGGCGAGCCAGGACGCATCGAGCACGATCCGCGTGCCCGGCGCTGGCGCCGCGGCGACGATTTCGCCGGCATGGAGTCCTGAGTCGGCGAACAGATCGCCGATCCGCAGATCCGGCGTGTTGACCGAAACGACCGGGCGCAGTTCGGGCGAGCCGGCCAGCGCCGGCGTCACGGAGCCCCACATCGCGATCAGCGCAGCCAGCGCCACGCGCAGGAGAGAGGATCGGGACATCACGCCTCCGTTCATCATGGTCATTTCATGTTGCTCAAGGTCTGCTGCATCTGATCGGCAGTCTGGATGACCTTGGAATTCATCTCGTAGGCGCGCTGCGCCGTGATCAGGTTGGTGATCTCGGTGACGATGTCGACGTTCGAGGTCTCGAGGAAGCCCTGCTGCAGCACGCCGGTCTCGTTGAGGCCGGGATTCTGCACCTGCGGGGTGCCCGAAGCCTGTGTCTGGTTCAGCAGGTTCTGACCGGTGGCGACGAGGCCTGCGGGGTTGGGGAACACCGCCAGCGTGATCTGGCCGACATTCTGCGGCGCCGTCTGGCCCGCGACCGAGGCGAGGACTTCGCCGCTGGCATCGACCGTGATCGAGGTCGTGCCCTGCGGGATCGTAATGTTGGGCAGCAGCAGATAGCCGTCGGCCGTCACGATCTGGCGCGAGGCGTTGAGCTGCAGCGAGCCGGCCCGGGTATAGGCGGTCTGGCCGTTGGGCAGCTGCACCTGGAAATAGCCCTGGCCCTGGATCGCGAGATCGAGCGGGTTCTGGGTCTGGCTGAGATTGCCCTGCTGGTTGATGCGATAGACAGCCGCCGTCTTGACGCCGATGCCGATCTGCACGCCGACGGGGACGATCGTGTTCTGGTCCGAGGAGTTGTCGCCGGGGCGGCGGATATCCTGGTACAGCAGATCCTGGAACTCCGCCCGCTGCCGCTTGAACCCGGTGGTATTCAGGTTGGCGATGTTGTTCGAGATGACCTCGACATTGAGCTGCTGCGCCTGCATGCCCGTCGCTGCGATATCCAATGCGCGCATGGTCTAAAACTCCTCGGCCGCGATCATTGCGGGGTAGATGTCATGGGGTAGGGGGCGGAGCGTCATGATCAGCTCGCCGAAAGCTTGTCGATGGCATTGCGGATGCGGGTATCTTCGCCGTCGGCCATCGACTGGGCGTCGCTATAGGCGCGCTGGACCGCCATCAATTTCGTCAGCAGCACGATCGGCTCGGCGTTGGAATTCTCGATCATGCCCTGCTTGACCTGGGAGTCGGTGTCCGGCGTCGGCTGGGCGTCGGTGACGTAGAGCCCGTCCTCCTGCGAGACGAGTTGTTCCCGTTGGGCGAATTTCGAGACCGCGAGCTTGCCGATCGAGGCGCCCTTGGCGGTGATGATCGTGCCGTCGGCGCTGATGACGAGCTGGCCGGGATTGACCGGGATGGTGATCGGCGCGCCGCGATCGGACAGCACGGGATAGCCCTGCGCGGTCACGAGCTGGCTGCCGGCGCCGATCTGGAAGCGGCCATTGCGAGTATAGCGGGTGCCGCCGGGGGTCTGCAGGCTGTAATAGCCGTTACCCTGGATCGCGGTATCGAGCGGGTTGGAGGTGTAGGTCAGATCGCCCTGGCGGGTGTCGCGCCAGACGCCGACGTCTTCGACATACGAGACCGACTGGCCCGAGCTCAGCTTGACCGGGTATTCCTTGGCGATCGGCATCTCGATCTTGAACGCCGGCGTCGAAATGTTCGCCATGTCGTTGGCGAGCACGTCCATCGCCCGGGACAGGGATGATTGCTGGGACAGGGATACGTAGCTCGTGCTCTGCATGGTCGCGGGTCTCGTCGCTCGAAAGATCCCAACTCCTGGGACCCGCAGCCTGCCTCGCAGCTCTCATGCCAGGATTAATAACAAATAATATCAATGAGTTAAATTTATATCTGGACGGCGAGAACCGCGTCGCTTGCCGGGTTCTCCGGAACCGATCGGCAATTCTTGCCCCGTCGTTTTTGGTCTTGCGGTCGGGGGGCCATCAAGGCGACTCTGCGGCACTCTCCGGATACGTGCCGATGACGCCGTGTCCGCTTTCCTCCAACGGACGGCATCATGATTCGCGTGATACTCCTGGCCTTGCTGACCGTCGTGGTCCTGCTGCTGATCACGGCAGGCGGGCTGTTCGCAGCGCTGGGTCCCGACGAGATCAAGGCGGATTTCGCGAGGCTGAAGCAGCAATATACGGCGCCGCCGCCACCGCCGCCGGAGGATCAGATCGTCTATTACACGCTGCCGGAGATGCGAGCCCAGATCAATGCCCGCAAGGTCAATCAGGAACTCGTCCTGTTCGCCGGCGAGTTGCGGCTGCACCGCCCCAATGATCAGGTCTATGTCCAAGGGGCGATGCCGCAGATCATCGACGCCTTCCAGTGCTATTTTCGCGACGAGGAGGTCGGCAGCGCGACCCAGGCCATCGATGTCCAGAAACTCAAGCGGGTGATGCTCGAACGCATCAACGGCTTCATCGCCCCCGGCAAGGTCGACGATATTCTGTTCCGGGAAATGTCCGTACAGTAGTGCGCTGCTTACGAACTCTTAAGAGACCTTGGGTTATTTTTGGTTAATACGAGAAGATTCCTGAGGTCTTCCGCAGGGCAAGGGCGTTGATCACGCGATGGCAAAGACTCTCGATGACGAAGAAGATTTAGAGGTTTCCGAAGACGCGCCCGTCAAATCCGGCGGGAAGAAGAAGCTGATCATGTTCATCGCGATCGTCGTGGTGCTGCTGATGGCGATCGCGGCCGGCCTCTATTTCAGTGGCGTGGCGCAGGTACTGCTCGGCGGCCACAAGAAGGCGGCCGTGGCCGCGGCACCGCCGCCGCCGCCGCCGGTGCCGTCGTTCCATGACCTGCCGGACATGCTGGTGAACCTGAACACCAACGGCCGCAAGGCGAGCTATCTCAAGCTGACGATCAGCCTGCAGCTCGACAACAAGTTGGATGACCCGAAGATCGACGCCGCGCTACCGCGCATCCTCGATACCTGTCAGGTCTATATGCGGGAATTGCGATTCGAGGATCTGAAGGGCTCGGCGGGCCTCTATCGTCTGCGCGAGGAATTGCTGATGCGGATCAGCCAGGTGCTGGCGCCGGTCAAGGTCGACGACGTGCTGTTCAAGGAAATGGTGATCCAGTAACCGGTCCCGCGGCGGTTGGGGCGAGACATACTGTAGAGGGTTGCGATGGCGGAACTGACGAAGGAAGAGGAGGACAAGCTCGCCGCAGACTGGGCCGCCATGTCTGGCGACGGCGGTGACGCGGCTGCAGAGACATCCGGCGACGACCTCGCGATGGATGCCGGCTCGACGCGTGTGCTCAACCAGAACGAAATCGACTCGCTGCTCGGCTTCAACGACCCGAATTCCCGCGACCGCGACAATTCCGGCATCCGCGCGATCATCGATTCGGCGCTCGTCTCCTACGAGCGTCTGCCGATGCTCGAGGTCGTGTTCGACCGCCTCGTCCGCATGATGTCGACCAGCCTGCGCAACTTCACCTCCGACAATGTCGAGGTCTCGCTCGACAGTATCACCTCGACCCGTTTCGGCGACTATCTCAACTCGATCCCGCTGCCGGCCATGCTGAGCGTGTTCAAGGCCGAGGAATGGGACAATTACGGCTTGCTGACCGTCGATTCGGCCCTGATCTATTCGATCGTCGACGTGCTGCTCGGCGGCCGCCGCGGCACCGCAGCGATGCGCATCGAAG
Organism: uncultured Rhodospirillales bacterium; assembly: GCA_903897565.1. GTDB lineage: Bacteria > Pseudomonadota > Alphaproteobacteria > ATCC43930 > CGMCC-115725 > CAIXXC01. The sequence goes on from CAIUCF010000517.1 coordinate 7,516, forward strand.
GTCGGCCCTACACCACGATCGAGCGCAACCTCGTCGAGCGCCTCGTCACCGTCGTCCTCAACGACCTCTCCGGCGCCTTCGACCCCTTGAGCCCGGTCGAGTTCAAGTTCGAGCGGCTTGAGATCAATCCGCGCTTCGCCACCATCGCCCGCCCCGCCAACGCCGCCATCGTCGCCCGCCTGCGCATCGACAGGGAGGATCGCGGCGGCCGGCTCGAATTGCGGTTCCCGAACGCCACCCTGGAGCCGGTGCGCGAATTGCTGCTGCAGATGTTC
>CAIUCF010000518.1 GCA_903897565.1 uncultured Rhodospirillales bacterium
ATGAACAGCAGCGGGATCAGCACCGCGATCAGCGACACTGTCAGCGAGATGATGGTGAAGCCCATCTGACCGGAGCCCTTGAGCGCGGCCTCCATCGGTGTGTCGCCCGCCTCGAGATAGCGGGAAATATTCTCGATCATCACGATCGCGTCGTCGACCACGAAGCCCGTCGCGATGGTCAGCGCCATGAGCGAGAGATTGTCGAGGCTGTAGTCGAGCAGATACATCGCGGCCAGCGTGCCGACGAGCGACAGCGGCACCGAGACGCTGGGGATGATCGTCGCCGGGACGCTGCGCAGGAAGACGAAGATCACCGCGACCACGAGCAGGACGGACAGACCGAGCTCGAATTCGACGTCGCTGACCGAGGCCCGGATCGTCGTCGTGCGATCGGTCAGCGGCGTGATCACCAGCGCCTGCGGCAGCGAATCCTTGAGCCGCGGCAGCAGCGCCTGGATGCGGTTGACGACGGCGATGACATTGGCGCCCGGCTGGCGCTGAATGTTGAGGATCACGGCCGGCGTCGTGTTCATCCAAGCGCCGAGCCGTGTGTTCTCGGCGCCGTCGATGATCGTCGCGACATCGGAGAGGCGAACCGGCGCCCCGTTGCGGTAGGCGATCACCGCGTCGCGGTAGGCCTCGGCGCTCTGCAATTGATCATTGGCGTTGACCGTGAATGCCCGCGACGGCCCGTCGAAGCTGCCCTTCGGCGTGTTGACGTTGAGGGTCCCGATCGTTGTCCGCAGATCGTCGATATTGAGTCCATAGCCGGACAATGCGCGCATATTGGCCTGGATGCGGACGGCGGGGCGCTGGCCGCCGCTGATGCTGACCAGACCGACGCCGGCGATCTCCGAGATCTTCTGCGCCAGTCTCGTGTCCGCCAGATCCTCGACCTGGGTCAGCGGCAGCGTCTCCGAGGTGATCGCCAGGGTCAGGATGGGCGCATCCGCCGGGTTGACCTTGGCGTAGATCGGCGGCGCCGGCAGATCGGCCGGCAGCAGATTGCCGGCCGCGTTGATCGCGGCCTGGACTTCCTGCTCGGCGACATCGAGGCTCAGATCCAGGCTGAACTGCAAGGTGATGATCGAAGACCCCGCGGAGCTCGCCGAGGACATCTGGTTGAGACCCGGCATCTGCCCGAACTGCCGCTCCAGCGGCCCCGTGACCGACGAGGTCATCACCTCGGGACTGGCGCCGGGATAGAAGGTCTGGACCTGGATCGTCGGGTAGTCGACCTCCGGCAGCGCCGACAGCGGCAGGAACCGGTAGGCCAGGAGGCCGACCAGGAGAATCGCGATCATGACCAACGTCGTCGCGACCGGACGCAGGATAAAGGGGCGCGAGACGTTCATCGGCCACAGCAGCCCTTATTCATGCGTCGGCTGATCGGATTGACTGCTCGGATGATGGTGGCGGTGAGCCTTCTTGCCCGTCGCATCCGGCGCGCCCGGCACGGCCGCGGATCCGGCGACCACCGCGACCTTGGCGCCATCCTTCAACCGGTCGGTGCCGTCGATGACGACGACGTCGCCGAGCGACAGCCCGGCGGTCACGCTCGTCACCTCGCCCAGCGCCGGCCCCGGCGTCACGGTCTGGACAGACACGGTATTGTCGGCGCCGACCTTGTAGACGAAGGTCCCCGGCGCCCCGGTCAGGACCGCCGAGGACGGAATCACCAGGGCGTCACGGAGCACCCTCACCGTCAGCTTGGCATTGACGAACTGGTTGGGAAACAGCGCCAGATCGGTATTCGCGAATTCCGCGCGGAGTTTCACCGTTCCGGTCGTGGTGTCGACCTGATTATCGAGCGCGGCGAGCTTGCCGCGGGCAAGGACCGCGCTGTTGCTGCGGTCAGAGGCGGCAACCTCGAGCGGCGTGCCGTCCTGCATTGCCCTGAGGATCGCGGGAAGATCATCCTCCGGCAAGGCGAAGATGACGGTGATCGGCTGCAACTGGGTGATGACGACAAGGCCGTTGGTGTCGCTGGTCTGGACGTAATTGCCCTGGTCGACCGGGCGCAGGCCGACCCGACCGGCGACCGGGGCCGTGATGTGGCAATAGACGAGGTTGAGGCGGGCGCTGTCGACCAGGCCCTGATCCGACTTGACCGTGCCCTGGTACTGCTGAACCAGCGATTCCTGATCATCGACCTGTTGCCGCGCGATCGAGTCCTGGCGGGCGAGCAGGCGGTAGCGCGCCAGATCGATCTGTGCCTGATGCAGCAGGGCCTGGTCGCGCGCCAACTGCCCCTGGTCCTGCTCGAGCGCGACCTGATAGGGTCGCGGATCGACCTGCGCGAGGAAATCGCCCTTCGCCACCATCTGGCCCTCGCGGAAGCCGAGCGCCATCAACTGCCCGCTGATCTGGGTGCGCACCGTGACATTGGCGAGCGGAGTGACAGTGCCGAGGGCATCGAAGGTGACGGGAATATCGCCGGTCTGCGCCTTGGCGACGCGAACCGTCGGCACCAGCGCCAGAGCGGCGCGGCCCGACGCCGTGGGTTTCGTCGTTGACCAAGGATGCCGCCAGAGCAACCCGGCAATAACGACCAAGGCCAATCCTGCAATCGTCCAAAACCATCGCGTCCGGCGTTTCGAATGGGCGGGCAACTCAAACTCCGTATTCATCTCAATTCCTTGCACGCCATCCCACATATACGCCGATCGTTACAGCATCGAAACGACGAGACGAATCGCTCCGCGGCTGAGGCAGAGGACGCTGTTCGTCATACGCGCCCAGGGCTGATTTCGTCCCTGCTTGATCAACTGCATCCCGAGCTACCGCAGACACGAAACGATCTCATTAGCGTCATGTTCTTCGCAACAATATTGTCAGAAATGGAGATGTAGCATCGCCCGGCCCAGAACGGGCAACCCAATTTGATTAGTCCTTAATAAATTTCTGGAGGCTCCAATGTCGATCCGACACCGCGCCAAGAGACCCTTCTTTCGCCCGCTACTCGCCACCACCGCGATGCTGCAGCTCTCGATCTTCGGCCCCTTGGTCCCATCGGCCCAGGCTGCAGTCGACAGTGCCGCGGCGATCCCGACGACCACCCCGATCAAGCACGTCATCCTGATCATCGGTGAGAACCGTACCTTCGATCACGTGTTCGCGACCTATAAGCCGAAGCCCGGCGAGAGTGTGCTCAATCTCCTCTCGGAGGGGATCGTCAACGCCGATGGCAGCCCCGGCCCGAATTACAGCCGTGCGGTACAGTCGAGCGCCGAAGATCATGCGGCGGACGGCTTCCAGGAAAGCCCAGGGTCGAAGACCCCCTACACCACCCTGCCGCCGGCGCTGGCCGGCGGGCCAAAGGTGGCCTATCTCGCCGGCTATCCGTTGAGCGCGGCGGAGAGCATCGAGAATGGCTTGTCGAACGACGACCCTAACGACAATTACTATCGCTATCTCGGGACCGGTGGTACCGGCCTGACCGCGGGCACGCCCGACACCCGCATCCACTATAATGGTGCGACCGCGACCACGCTGCCGCCGGGCCCGTTCCAGATCACCTCTGGCACCAATTACAAGGGCGCGTCCTACGACGCCTACACCGCAAGCCCGGTCCACCGCTTCTACCAGATGTGGCAACAGCTCGACTGCAACGCCACCTACGGCACGCCGTCAAATCCCTCCGGCTGTCTTGCCGACCTGTTCCCCTGGGTCGAGACGACGATCGGCGCCGGGTCGAACGGCAAGGCGCAATCCGCCGGCTTCACCGACAGTAGCACCGGCGAAGGCAGCACGGCGATGGGCTTCTACAACGTCGCCCATGGCGACGCGCCCTATCTGAAATACCTGGCCGACAATTACGCCATGAGCGACAATTATCATCAGGCGGTTCAGGGCGGCACAGGCGCCAACCACATCATGCTCGGCTTTGGCGACACGATCTGGTTCAGCGACGCCGACGGCAATCCCGCCGTCCCACCGCATAATCAGATCGTCGCGACGGGCACCCCCAACCAGGGCACGGTCGACGAGATCGAGAACCCCGATGCCGCGGCCGGCACCAACAACTGGTATAGCGAAGACGGCTATGGCAGCGGCTCCTACGGCGCGGCCTCTTCGGGCGGCGGCTCCTACAGTGCCTGCGCTGACTCCAACCAGCCCGGCGTCGGCGCCATCCTGAACTATCTGAAGAGCCTGCCGACCGCCGTGAACCCGAACTGCGAGCCGAACCATTACTATCTGCTCAACAATTATAATCCGGGCTATTTCGGCGACGGATCCAATGCCTATACCGACACCAACAGCAAGAACACGGTCTTCACCATTCCGCCGACGACGCAGAAGAGCATCGCCGACGAGCTCCTCGGCAGCAACGTCTCCTGGGCTTATTTCGGCGACCAGTGGAACCGCTATGTCGCCGACAAATACGAGCAGAGCCCGATCGATATCTACTGCACCATTTGCAATCCGTTCCAGTACGAAACCGCCATCATGACCAATGCCGCGGTGCGGACGGCCCATCTCAAAGATACGACCGACCTCTATGCGGATATCAAGAACGACACCTTGCCCGCCGTCTCCTATGTCAAGCCGAGCGGCATCGTCGACGGCCACCCGGCGTCTTCGAAGCTCGACCTGTTCGAGGGCTTCGTGCGCAAGATCGTCGAAGAGGTGAAGGCCAATCCGCATCTCTGGGCCAATACGGCGATCTTCGTGACCTTCGATGAAGGCGGCGGCTACTACGACTCTGGCTATGTCCAGCCGGTCGACTTCTTCGGCGACGGCACGCGCATCCCGATGATCGTGGTCTCGCCCTATACCAAGGCCGGCCATATCTCACATGTCTACGGCGACCATGTCTCGTTCCTGAAATTCGTGGAGCGGAACTGGAAGCTTCAGCCGATCACGGGCCGGAGCCGGGATAACCTCCCCAACCCGACCGCGACCGACGCGCAACCTTATGTCCCCGTGAACAGCCCGGCGATCGGCGATCTCACGGACGTCTTCAACTTCCCGAAATAATCGCGGGACCGGTGCCGAGCCTCATTGCGGGGTTCGGCACCCACTTCTATTGCCCGAAATTCGGGCTCCGACAGCCACGAATAAAGGGGAGCAGATCTTGACACGAACGACCCCAGCACCGGCCCGGTACCGGTTTCTCGCCGCCGCGGCTTCTTGCTTGTTTCTGATGGGCGCGCCTCTGACGGCCGCTCACGCGAACGCGCTGCCGGCGAGTTTCGTTTTCGTCCCACCCGCAACCTCGCCCACGTTTCCGGACATGGCGATCGCGATCATACGCCCGGTCATCGACGGCGATCTCGCCGCGAGCGGGCATGCAGATCACGCCCGACACCATCTGCTTGGCCAGTTTACGCGCGCAGCGGCGCTCGATCTCGCCAAGATCGTGACGGCGAAGGGGTTCCACACCAGCGGCAGCTTCGCAGCGCTCGATAAGCTGTCCGAGATCGACAAGCGGCGGGCGACACTGCTGCTGGATCCGCATTTTCACCTGAACCTGGCCGTCGCCAACGGCAGCGCGACGATCACCGGCGGTATCGACCTCGCCTATATCGAACCCGATACCAACGAAAAGATTTGGATCGAGCATGTTTCAGTGTCCCCATTCGCCCGACCGGCGACGGGTGCGGCGCTGAGCGACGCTGAACTCACCAATCTGCTCGGCGCGTTCTATCCCGTGATGATGCGGCAGGTCTGGGATCAGCTCGATCCGATCAATATCCGGATGCTCGCGGTCAAGCTGGTCGGCGACTGAAGCGACGTGGGTGCGCGAAGGCCGCTAGTTCGCCTTGAAGCCGAGGAACGGCGCGATCGCCTCGATCGGCAGCGCCGTCATATTCGTCGGCACGGCGAACAGGGCCGGATCCTGGGGACCGCGCTCGATCGAGGACAATGTCGCCGTCACCGGGACGGTCTTGCCGCCCGCGGTGCGATAGTCGCCATCGACCTTGAGCAGGATGTGATGGGCGCCGACCCAGAGCCAGCCATCGGCGCCGGTGCCATCCGGTTCCTCGTGCTCGATCCGGTACTTCGCCGCCGATAGTCCGGCGACGGTGCCATGGCTCACCGGCTCGCCGAGACTCGAGAGGTCGAGATCGCGCGACATCGGAAAGCTGGCGTAGACATTGAGGTCGGGCAGGATCGCCGTCGCCGTGCCCGTGTTGCTGTTCAAGATGACGACGAGGCGGAAGCCGTTAATGGTCTGCTCGTGGCGCTGCTCTCCGGGGACCGCCCAGACGGGACCCGTATAGCGTTGTCCCTTGAACAGGACGGTGCGGATCGCGTGGTATGCCACGTCGGCATCCCCGATCATCGCCGCCGCAGCCGGTCTCGACGTCGTTCCAGCAAGCGCCATCACCAGCACTATCGCGCAATTGCGCCACCAAACCGCCATGCCGTCCCCTTGTCCGTCGTCTCGTCATAACACCCGCATTACACGACCGTTGAAGGGAGAACGCCCCGCAGCGGCGGCTATTCCCTGCCTGCTCGTCAGGCAGCGATCCCGCCAACCTAGCCGAGCCGTGCAGCGCGCGCTATCTTAGCCTGGACGCCCCAGGCCAGTCTCACGGAGTTTGCCAGATGTCTCACCAGATCGACGCTCGCCTTGCCGAATTGGGCATCGAGTTGCCGCAGGCCAACCCCCCGGTCGCCAATTATGTGCCCTATGTGATCTCGGGCAATCTCGTCTTCGTCTCGGGCCAAATCCCGCAATGGAACGGCGAACGCCCCTATATCGGCCAGCTCGGCGGCGACGTCCTGGTCGAGGATGGCGTCAAGGCCGCGCGGCTATGCGGCCTCCACCTGCTCGCCTGGATCCGGGCGGCAGCCGGCGGCGATCTCGACCGGGTCGCCCGCATCGTCAAGCTCGGCGGCTTTGTCAATTCGGCAACCGGCTTCGGCGAGCAGCCGAAGGTGGTGAACGGCTGCTCGGATCTGTTCGTCGAGGTGTTTGGCGATGCCGGCCGCCACGCCCGCAGCGCGGTCGGCGTCTCCGCCCTGCCCTTCAATGTTGCGGTCGAGATCGACGCGATCGTCGAGCTCAGGCCTTGAGTCCTGCCGCGGCGCTATCGGTCGGGGTCGCAGCACGGATCGACGAGGTCACTCCCGCCGATTGGGATGCCTGTGCCGGCGTCGATAATCCCTTCGTCAGCCACGCCTTCCTAAGCTGCCTCGAAGACAGCGGCTCGGCGACGGCAAAGACCGGCTGGCTGCCACAGCATCTCCTCGTCAAGACCTCTGGCGGCAAGCTGATCGCCGCGGTGCCGCTTTATCTCAAGAACCATTCCTATGGCGAATACGTCTTCGATCACGGCTGGGCCGACGCCTATCAGCGCGCGGGCGGTCGCTATTACCCGAAGCTTCAGGGCTGCGTGCCGTTCAGTCCGGTGCCCGGGCCGCGCCTGCTGATCCATCCCGAGGCACCGGCAGGCACCCGCGACGTCGTCATCCAGGGCTTGCTGGCGGTGGCGCGCGAACACAAGGTCTCGTCGCTCCATATCACCTTCCCCACCGAGGAAGAATACGACGCGCTCGGTGAAGCGGGATTTCTGCAGCGCCTCGGCGTGCAGTTCC
>CAIUCF010000519.1 GCA_903897565.1 uncultured Rhodospirillales bacterium
CGCGGCGCCTGCACACGGTGATGGAGCGGCTGCTCGAGGAGATCAGCTTCGGCGCCACCGACATGGCCGACGGCACGGTGCTGACGATCGACAAAGCCTATGTCACCGAGCACGTCTCCGAGCTCGCCAAGAACGTCGATCTGTCGAAGTTTATTTTGTAGGGACGAACGAAAGGCCCAACCTGAATAATATCGTCATCCCCGCGAAGGCGGGGTTCCATCTTTGAACAAAACCGGATCGACGGGGACATGGATCCCCGCCTTCGCGGGGATGACGGAAATGGATGCCTATCCTACGCCTTCATCCCCGGCACCCATTTGCGGACATTGGCCGGGCGCTCGGGCGCGGTGCGCGGCGGCAGGCCAACGATTTCCTTCATGAAGGTCTCGAAGCGGCGGCGCATTTCGGCGCGCTGCGCCGGCGTCATCTGCGACACCGTCAGATTGGAGAAGTCGGCGTGGCGCAAGTCATCCTGCTTCGTCATCGCGATACCCTCGCGGCTCAATTCAGGGGGCGAGTGTAAACCCAAGTGGTTAACACTTCATTGGCGAAGCGACGCAGGCATTCTCGCGCGCTTCGTCAGTCGTTATTCAACATCGCAATCATCGCCTCAAGCCGTTCTTCGGGGAGATCCGCGATGCGTTGCGCCAACAGATTGGCAAGCTCCGTCGCCTTCGGGCTCAAACCCCCGGTATCGATCGCGACCTTCGGTCGCCAACGTTGCGCCAGCGCCTGGAGCTCGTCGGCCTCGTCCCAGATCACGTTGAAGTAGCCGCAGATCTGCCGCACCAGATTGGGCCGCGGCCGCGGTCGCTTGCCATGCTCCATGGCGGAGAGATAGGCCGCCGAAATCCCGAGATCCTCTGCCATCTGCTTCAAGCTGATGCCGCGCTCGTCGCGGAGCGCCCGGATGCGGGCACCGAACGGCGTCACGGCAACTCGCGGCGCCGCCGCAACAGGACATAGAGCGCGCCGCCGCCACCATCCTGCGGCTGCGCCTCGGAGAAGGCGAGAATTCTCGGCCCGTTGGGCTGCTCGTGGAGCCAGCGCGGCACATTCGCGCGCAGGATCCCGGAGCGCGGCGTGCTCCAGGGGTCGCTCCAGCCGCCCGAGCCTTTGCCGGTGATCACCAGCACCGCGCGCAGTCCGCGATCGGACGCCGAGACGATGAAATGGTCGAGCGCGGCGCGGGCGCGTTCCTGCGTCATGCCGTGGAGATCGATCCGCGCTTCGATCGGCAACTGGCCCTTGCGCAGCCGCTCGGAGGTCCGACGATCGAGCCCCGCCACCGGCGCGCCGCGCCGGGTCGAGAGGGGCTGCAGCGACAGTGGTTTCGGCGTGGGCTTGCGCGAGGGGGAGGCCGCGATCGGCGGTAACGGCAGAACCGGCGCCGCGACCGGCGGGACCACGACCGGCGGCTCCGGTGCGATCGTCCGACCCGCGAGCGGCTCGGTATCGCGCATGGCCAGCCGCCACAACGCCCGCTCGTCGGTGCTCGGGCGGCGGGATCGGCGCGGCCGTGCCGGTTTATCGTCGCCCTTTCCCGTCATCACGCCGGATATTTCCCTTGTTGCAGCACAGCATCAACTTGGCTGCGTCGCGCCGCGATTGCAACGGTATGAGCGCGGTGTCCGGGGTCAGGCCCTGCGTTGAGTCATTCGCAGGGCGATTACCGCGCACAACGCGTAGCAAACGACCCCGCTCCAGAACGCCGTCGAGATCCCGTACAGCATCGATATCAGGATGCCGAGGACCGAGGCGACGACCGATGTTGCGCCGTTGATACCCCAGAACCAGGGCTGCAGGGCGCGCTGCGACGCCCATAGCAGCATGCCGGTCGGGAACATCATGCCCATCACGAATCCGGCGGGCGCTAGCGTGGCCAGAGAAACGAGGATGCGCACCGGCACCCCGAATCCCTGAAAGGCATGGGTCAGCGGCACGGTCGCCAGCCCGATCACGCTCAGTGACACAGTGACGACGATCGGCCGGAGCCAGAGCGACACTCCACCGGGACGCGACGGTCGGACCGTGGCGCTGCCAAAACCACCGAACAGCAGCAGGCTCGCCAGCACGACGGTCAGCCCGAAGATCGGGTCGCCGAGAAAGATCATGAGGCGCTGCATCTGCGCGATCTCGATCAACATGAAACCGAGCCCTATTCCGCCGAAATAGAGCAGCGCCGGCGCTGCAGCCCGCTTCGGAATTACCCCTGATCGTCGGATCAGCGGCGACACCACGAATATCATCGTCATGAGCACCGTCATGCCGAGGATGAACAGCACGACGGGCAGGCCTTCCTTCTGATTGGTCGCCTGGCCACCCGAACCGCTCAGCAATGCCGATAGCCTTTCGGTTTGGAAGAAGAACGGCCGGTCGTCACTGGGCGCCGTCACGTCGAACGGCAGGGAGGCGTAGAAAGCGGCGTCGGCGCGGCCATCCGCAATCGTCGCGGTCACGGCGTCGCGTGCGGTATGGGGGTCGAGTACGACCCCGAAGCCCGGGTCGGCCGCCAATCCCCGAGCCCTCTGGATTTCAGCAGCGGTAAAGGGGCTGCGGCTGATCACGACGGCAACGATGGGACCGGCACGCTCGGCCAGGAGGTGCCGACGGATTTCGCCTTCCGGGACGCCGACGCTTGCGAGCCCGTCATGGGCCAGCGACAGCACGCGATAGAATTCCTTGGGGTAGGTGCCGGGCATATCCCACCGTGACACCACGAGCATGCCGTTCGGGCTCAAGCGCAGTAGAAAATCATGCCAGGCCTCGCGCGTGTAAAGCTTGTCCTCGGTCAAGGTCAGGCCCCCGGCAGCGGTAACCGCCCAGGTATCGATCAACGAGAGCTGGATGAGGTCGAACTGATCGGTCGTCGCGGCCAGCCACGACCGCGCCTCGGCCCTGACCAACGAAACATCCGCTCGGCGGTCGAGATGGCCGGTGAAGTCGGCAAAGCGATCGGTGAGGATTTCGAAGACCGTCGGGTTGAGCTCAATCCCGGTCACGTGACCGGCATGGAAGCTGAGGGCTGACAGGACGTCGCGGCCGCCGCCCAAGCCGATCACCGCCGCACGATCGATGCGGCGCAGCCGATAGCCGAGGTTGACGACATCGTCA
>CAIUCF010000520.1 GCA_903897565.1 uncultured Rhodospirillales bacterium
GGGCGGAATTCATCCCCGGCTACCAATCCGATCGATGCTTAATCAGAAATCAACCCGAAAGCGGTTCCTTGGGGATCGAATTCGTGGCGAGGTGATAAGTGCGTGCGTTTCCGCGTGCCGTGGTCCTGTCGGTCTGGGCGCTCAAGCTATGCTTGTGCGGCGGGACGATCGCGTGCGCCGAACCGCCGCCGCTTGAACTCGCGATCCATCCCTATCTCCCAGCCGCCGAGATCCTGACCCGCTTCGCGCCACTCGCCGCGGAGATCGAGCGCGTCACGGGCCGCAAGCTGGTGATCCGCGTCGGACAGACCTATGCGGATGAAATTGAAGAGATCGGCACAGATCGAGCCGACATCGCCTATCTCGGCCCCGGAGAGTACGTCGAACTCGTTAAGCGCTTCGGCCGCAGGCCCCTGCTCGCCCGGCAAATCGTGAACAACGATCCCTTCCTGCATGGCGAGATTATCGTCCGCGCCGACAGTCGATTTAAATGCTTGGCGGACCTCAAGGGCCAACGCCTGGCCTTCACGGATCCCATATCGACGATGGTCATGTTGCCGCTGGAGATGCTGCGTAACGCGGGCGTCCCACGGTCGGCGCTCAGATCGGTGCATTATCTCGAAGGCCAGCGCAATGTGGCGATTGCCGTGCTGACCAACGACTTCGACGCGGGTGCCATCAAGGAGGAGCTTTTCCAGGAATATAAAAAGGACAGCCTGCGATCGCTCGGTACCACGCCACCGGTGGCGGACTACGTCTTCGTCGCCAGCGCAACCCTGCCGCGGCCGACCACAGACGGTTTGCGTCAACTCTTGTTGAGCCTGACACGTTCGACGCAGGGCCGGAAAATCATGGACTCGATCCAACCGGGCATGACCGCCCTGGTTGAGGCGAGGGACAGCGATTACGATTCGTTACGCCCCTTCGCTGCGGAGTCCCAGTGACCATCCGCCCGGATCGCGCAACCAAAGGCATTCGGATTCGTTCTCTGAGATCCCTGGCCTATGCCCTGGTCGGGGGGGCCCTGATCCTTCTCCTCGCATTGACCGGTATTCTGTTGCAGGAGAATTCCACCGCGCAACGAGATCGCGAGGCGGCCGAATCCGGACGGTTGCTCCAGTCTCTGTCACGAACCGTGTTCACCTATCTGCAAGCGGGGCGATACCAGGACATCCCGACGATCCTTGCCGATATCACCACCTCATTTCCACACATCCGCGACATCGACGTCACGGCTGGCAACGGCTTCGTCATCGGCCACTACTCGCGGCCCGGTGGCATCGGGCCGACACTCGACCTGCAGCAGAGTGTCAATTACGGCTACGGCAGCACAGCGATTCTCCATCTCCGCGTCGACATGGGCGATCTCTATCGTCGCAATCGGTCGTTTACGGTCGAGATCCTCTCCGTCGTTGTGGGTTTCTGCGGCCTGCTCACACTGTTGTCGTATCTGCTGATCGAGCGCCATCGAGAGGCGGCAGAGCTACGACGCGTAAATCGCACATTGAAAGTGATCCGTCGCTGCAACGAAGCCCTGGTCCATGGCAGACAGGAACGAGAACTCCTCGACGACATGTGCAAGATCCTGGTGGAGGATGGAGGCTATGCGCTGGCTTGGGTGGGGTATCTCCAGCACGACCCGGAGAAGAGTATCGCCCGTGTGGCCGCCTATGGGCAAACCGGGTACCTCGACGGTCTGAAGGTCTCGTGGGGCGACGATGTCTACGGCCAGGGCCCGCTCGGCATTGCCGCCCGGACCGGCCAGCCCGTCATCGTGAATGATATCCTGAAGAATCGATCGAGCCTGCCCTGGCGCGAAAAATATCTCAAATACGGCTTCCGTAGTGGCGTTGCCTTCACTCTCGGACAGGAGATCCCGGCGTTCGGTCTGCTGCTGGTCTATTCCTCGGCGCCGAACCGGTTGACGGCGGAGGAAGTCTCGCTGCTGACCAGCCTCTCCAACGACATCGACTACGGCATCAAGACGATCCGGGGCGAGGTGGAGCGCCAGGGTTCGGCGCAAGAACTGCTGATGATGAACCAGACTCTGTCCGACCTGGCGGTTCAACTCGAACGACAGAGCAAGGATTACGCGACCGCCCGCGACCGCGCCGATGCCGCGAACCAGGCGAAGTCGCAATTTCTCGCCAATATGAGCCATGAACTCCGCACGCCGCTCAACGCGATCATCGGCTTCTCCGAAATGATGCAAATATTCGGAGCGACGCCACAGGGCGCAATAAAGTCGGTCGAGTATGCCGGATACATACACGAGGCGGGAGGCCATCTCCTGGCTCTGGTCGATGGCCTGCTCGACATCTCGCGGATCGAATTGCACGCGATCGACCTGCAGCGCGAGAGCATCCCCTTCGAGGAGCCAGTCAGTTCCGCTCTCTCACTACAACAGGCGTCGCTCGATACGAAGCGGATCACCGTCGACCAGGA
>CAIUCF010000521.1 GCA_903897565.1 uncultured Rhodospirillales bacterium
GGCGGCGCCGGCTCGGTCTCGATCGACGGCAAGATGTTCGACGTGCCGCATCTCAAGGCGGCCCGCCGCATGCTCGAGGTCGCTGCGAAGAAGCGATAGACAGGAGCAGGCGATCCCGGCGATTCCGCCCGGATCGCCTATTTCAGCTGGATCGTACCCCGATCCAGCACGACGACGTCGCCGACGCGGGCGCGGAACTGGATCGTGTCGCTGCTTTCGTAGAATTCCGTGACGATGGTCTCGCCCGGATAGACGGGTCGGCTGAAGCGCAGGGACAGGCCGGCGAGCCGTTCCGGCGCGTCGTCGGCATAGGCTTCGATGGCAGCGCGCGTTGCGATCCCGAGGGTGCAGAGCCCGTGCAGGATCGGGCGCTCGAACCCGGCCTTGCGCGCGGCCTCGGGGTCCGCATGGATCGGATTGACGTCGCCGCTCAGCCGATAGATCAATGCCGATTGCGGCAGTGTTGGAATTTCAATCGTCCGGTCGGGGGCGCGATCGGGGATGGCGACCGGTGGGGCGGGATGCTCGCCGAAACCGCCCTTGCCGCCGTCGCCGCGCAGGAAATAGGCGCTGCGAATGCTCGCCATCAAACTCCCTGCCGGATCCCACAGGGTCTTCTCGAAATGGATCACGGCGCCACGGCCCTCGCCCTTGTCCTCGACCGACAGCACACGGCAGCGACCCGTCAGGCTGCCGGCCGCCGGAAGCGGCTTATGGACCTCGAAGTGCTGCTCGCCATGCAACAGCTTGATCCAGTTGAGCTCGAAGCGCGGTTCCTTCACCCACATGAAGGGCTGGGCGATGACGTTGCACAGCGACGGGACGGTGAGCAGCCGATCCTCGAGCAGGAAGCGCAGATGCCGGGGATCATCGGGCTCGGCGCCATAGCCGAGCCCGAGCGCGTAGAGGATCGTATCGCGCTCGGTATATGTCTGGGTCCGTTCCGGGAACGGGTAGTTCCGGAGTTCATCGAGATTCATAAGACCGAACCTTTCCCGTTCACGAAACCGGCCTGACGCGACCTCAGAAGTTGACGTTCTCGCCGCCCTTGGTCGCGATCATCTCGCGGGCCTCGTCGGGCGAGGCGACCTCGAGCGAGAGCTGTTCGAGGATATGCTTGATCTTGGCGACCTGCGCGGCGTTCGATTCGGCGAGCTTGCCCTTGCTGATGTAGAGGCTGTCTTCGAGCCCGACGCGGCAATTGCCGCCGATCAGCGCGCTCTGCGTGATCATCGGCATCTGGTGGCGGCCGGCGGCGAGCACCGAGAGGTAATAGCCGTCGCCGAACAGCTTGTCGGCCATCGTCCGCATATGGATCAGGTTTTCCGGATCGGCGCCCATGCCGCCGAGCACGCCGAACACGCACTGGATGAACAGCGGCGGCTGGACGATCTTGCGATCGACGAAATGGGCCAGGTTGTAAAGATGGCCGAGGTCATAGCACTCGAACTCGAACTTCGTGCCCTGCCCACCCAACTCGCGCATGCCGCGCTCCATCTGGCCAAAGGTGTTGGACATGATGAACTCGGTGGTACCTTCGAGATAAGGGCGTTCCCAATCGTACTTGAACTTTTCGATCTTTGCCGCGGAGCCGGCGATGTTGAAGTTGATCGATCCCATGTTCATCGAGGCGACTTCGGGGGCGAAGTGCTTGGCCGGGGCGAGGCGTTCCTCGATGCTCATGCCAAGCCCGCCGCCGGTGGTGATGTTGAGGATCGCGCCGGTCTGCTGCTTGATGCGAGACAGGAACTGCTCGTACATCTTCGGATCCTGCGTCGGCCGGCCGTTCTCCGGCATGCGCGCATGGAGGTGAATCATCGATGCGCCGGCTTCGGCGGCGGCCACGGAATCGCGGACGATATCATCGGGCGTGATGGGCAAATAGGGCGACATCGTCGGCGTGTGGACCGAGCCGGTGATCGCGCAGGTGATGATGACTTTTTTCGACCGCTTCATTGGAGATTCCTCGCTGGCGTTTATGTCGTTGTCGTCGGTTATAGGGCTGCAGAGATCCGCCGCCAATCTTCCAATAGCGCCACCCGAAAGGGCGGGGCGGCAACGGCAATCAGCGCTTGGGCGCGTTCATGCACCGATTTGCCGCGGAGATCGGCGCTGCCATGCTCGGTGACGATGATATCAGCGACATTGCGCGGCAACGAGACGATCGAAGGGTCGGAGAGCTTCGGCACGATCCGTGACGCCTTGTCGCCGCCGATTGCGGCCGGCAAGGCGACGACGCTGAGGCCCTGGGCGGAGAGATGGCCGGCGAGTGCGAAATCCGGGGCGCCGCCGATGCCGCTGCGCGCCTTGCCGCCGACGATCTCCAGATTGCACTGCCCGAACAGATCGA
>CAIUCF010000522.1 GCA_903897565.1 uncultured Rhodospirillales bacterium
ATCTGAGTGTGCACCATGGCGATCTTCGTTCGGTGCGCGCTGTACCAGGGGTGTCCCCGGACCGACCGGGACAGTTCATCTAATGACGTCCGGTGGCGGAAGCCACCCGAGGAATTGGCGGTAGTGATGGAACAGGAAGAATTGGGCCGGCGCGTCCGAGAGCTGAACCGGCGCTATGACGGCGTCGATGGTCAGAAGGTGCTGCGCGCACTGATCGAGAACGAATTTCCCGGCAAGATTGCGGTGTAGTCTTCGTTCGGCGCGGAATCGGTCGTGCTCCTCGATGTCGTCGCCGAAATCGATCGTTCCATCCCGGTCATCTTCCTCGACACCGGCAAGCTGTTCGCCGAGACCATCGCCTATCGCGACGAGGTCGTGGCGCACCTCGGCCTGACCGATATCCGCATCGTCAAGCCCGACCCGGTCCAGATCGAGGCGCGCGACCCCGAGGGCATCCTCTGGTATTGGGATCCCGACAGCTGCTGCGCCTTGCGCAAGGTCGAGCCGCTGCCTTCCGCAATCCGCGAATTCGACGCGGTGATCTCGGGCCGCAAGCGCTATCACGGCGCCATGCGCAGCGAGCTGTCGCTGTTCGAGGCCGTCGACGGCCATATCAAGACCGACCCGATCGCCTCATGGACGAAGGAGCAGGTCATGGCCCGCTTCGAGTCCCGGCAGCTTCCCCGCCATCCGCTGGTCGCGCAGGGCTATCCTTCGATCGGCTGCGAGCCTTGCACCTCGCGGGTCGCCGAAGGCGGCGATGTCCGCGCCGGGCGTTGGGCCGGTAAGATGAAGACCGAATGCGGCATCCATCTCCAAAACGGCATGGGGATCTGAGCCGACCGGTTCAGATTTTGCCGCCAAGCGCGGCGAAGCGGGCGATCCAGCGCGCCCGCGCCTCAGCTTCCGGCCAAGGGTCGAGCGGCCCCTCCCACAGCTTGCCGCGATAATTCATTCCCACCAGTTCCCGGGCCTCGGCCTCCGACCAGTTCGCCAGCCGCACCGCCTCGGTGACGGCAGCGATCTTGTCTGCCGTCTTGACGGCCTTGCGCCATTCCGCACGGATCCCGGTCTCGAAGCCGATGGCGCGACACAGCGCGCGGTCGAGCCGCGCCTCCAGCTCTCGATAGGCTTCGCCGAGGACGGCCTTCACCGGCGTCACGATATCGCCATAGACCGCCTCCGCAAGATCATGCGCCAAGGCCCATCGGCGCGGCTCGAGAGGCGCCGCCGGCCACACCATCTCGCCGAGGATGGTCTCCACCAGCACCGAATGATGGGCGACGCTGAACCCGACCTCGCCCGTTGTCTGGCCGCACCAGCGATTGACCCGACTGATCCCGGTGACCAGATCGCGCAGATCAAGATCAAGCGGGCTGGGATCCAGGAGATGGAGCCGCCGACCCGACAGCATCCGCTGGAAGGTTCGCGGCGTCTCGTCTTGGCTCGGGACATGGGACCGCCCGGCTTGTGTCGTCTTGCTCATGCTTTGTCCGCCCGCGAAATCACGCGCCGATCATAAAGCAAGGTCCGCGCGGCAGCGGCAAGAATCAGGACAAATCTTCGCGTGCCCATCACGCTTTCGAATACCGCTGAAAGAATGTATACTCACACCATTATTGACCCTCGAGTGCGTCGCACATGTCGATCTCGCTTGGCCCGCTAGGCTATCCCATTCCCCCGAGCCCGGTGGTAACCACCCCGGCCGTGGTCGTGGCGGCGACGCCGGCGCAGCCGCAACCAGCGCTCCAGGTCACCTCGGCCTCTCGCCAGGATGGCTCGTCGGGTGGCCGCGGTCGCTCCGATACGCCGAGCGACAATCAGGCCAATCCGAACGGACCGCAGCGCGGCCGTCTCGTCGATCTCTCGGCCTGAGCGAAGATTTCGGCAGCGCTTGCACCGTATTCGCTACGATTCCGTCAGGACATGGCAGGCCTTCGCAGTTGCAGGCTTGCTCTTCGCACCGCAATAGCGCATATAACACCCACTGATTTCTCGCGAATGCGCGACTGGCCGGCTCTGAATATTTGATGCCCTGCCCTCCCGAGTGATCTTCCTCAAGAACCGTTTGCTCCATCATCGCGCATGGCAGGCGAACACCAAAGCGGACCCTGTGAGGTTAGGAGCGAATTCGTTCCGCCCCGGAGACGCTGGAGCTGTGTTTATTACTGTGACTAATCCGACGACCAATAACGCCGTCACCCCTGCCGAGGCGACGACTTTCGCCTCTCTCTCTCTTGCCGAACCCCTCCTGCGCGCACTTGAGCGCATGAACTTCACGGTGCCGACGCCGATCCAGGCGGGCGCAATTCCGTCCGTCATGGCCGGGCGCGACCTGCTGGGCATCGCCCAGACCGGCACCGGCAAGACCGGCGGCTTCCTGCTGCCGATCCTGCATCAGCTGATCCAGAACCCGAAGCGGACCCGCCGTCATGGCACCCGCGTGCTGATCCTGGCGCCGACCCGCGAACTCGCCCAGCAGATCGAAGCCGATTGCCGCAAGTTCAGCGCCGAGCTTCGCCTGCGGATCGTCTCGATCCTCGGCGGCGTCGGCCGTCAGCCCCAGGTCGACCGCATGGCCCCCGGCGTCGACGTCGTCGTCGGCACCCCCGGTCGTATCTGCGACCTGATGGAGACCAATCATCTCAAGCTAGACGAGGTCGAGCATTTCGTCCTCGACGAAGCCGACCGCATGCTCGATCTCGGCTTCATCCACGACATCCGCCGGATCATGGCGCTGCTGCCGCAGAAGCGGCAGTCGCTGCTGTTCTCGGCGACGATGCCGGGCGAAATCGGGCGCCTCGCCAACAGCCTGCTCCACGAGCCGGTCAAGGTCGAGATCACCCCGCTCGAGCCGACGCCGAACCGCATCGAACAGCATGTCCACTTCGTCAACCAGAGCGACAAGCGGATGCTGCTGAGCGATCTGTTGGCCGACGAAGCCATGTCGCGGGTCATTATCTTCACCCGCACCAAGCATGGCGCCGATCGCGTCGCCGAACATCTCGTCCATAACGGCGTCGATGCCGAGGCGCTCCACGGCAACAAGAGCCAGTCTGCACGGGTGCGCTCGCTCGAGCGTTTCCGCAGCGGCCGCGCCCGGGTTCTGGTCGCAACCGATATCGCCGCACGCGGTATCGATGTGCCCCAGATCACCCATGTCGTGAACTTCGATCTGCCGAACGAGCCGGAAAGCTACGTCCATCGCATCGGCCGTACCGCCCGTGCGGGCCATGCCGGTATCGCGATCTCGTTCTGCGACCCGACCGAGCGGCCATTTCTGCGCTCGATCGAGCGTCTCACCAAAGTGCCGCTGCAGCCGGCAGGTCCGGTGCCGCAGCCGGCCGAGCGGGCGACGATGGCGCCGCGCAAGCCGTCGCATGTCGATCCCCGCAGCAAGCAGGGTCATGGCGGCGGTCGCGACGAACAGGGCAACCGCCCGCGTCGCAGCTTCAAGCCGCGCAACGAAGGCAACCGTCAGCGTTCGGCAGCCTAACCGCCGCGACTGAAATCA
>CAIUCF010000523.1 GCA_903897565.1 uncultured Rhodospirillales bacterium
ACCAGCGGCATGGCGGTGAGCGGCGGCGGCTTCGTATCACGTGTTCCCGGCGCGGGCTGGAACGTGGTCGGCACGGGGGATTTCAACGGCGACGGCAAGACGGATATCCTGTTCCAGAACACCAGCACGTCGCAGCTGTACACCTACGAAATGAGCGGGACGAGCGTGATCTCGGGCGCCAGCCCCGGCACGCCGGGTGTCGGCTGGAAGGTAGTCGGCACGGGCGACTACAACGGCGACGGCAAGGCCGACATCCTGTTCCAGAACGTCAGCAGCACCCAGCTCTACGAATGGCAGATGAACGGCTTCGCCGTCACCAGTGGCGCCAGCGTCGCCGTGCCCGGCACAGGCTGGGGGGTGACGACGAATCATTGAGCATGCCCCTGGGCCGGAATAGCGAGGTTCATGAACTCCTGTGCGCGCCTCGTCCTTGTCACGAGGGTGCCGCCATGCAACTGGCAGGGGGTGGTCACCCCGCGAAACTCCTGACCAAGGCATTGAATCGCCCAGGATTCTCGAGAAACAGGAAATGGCTTCCGCGTTCTTCCGCAGAGAGGATCGCGAGCGTCGCACCCGGGATCTGCGCGGCGATCCAAGCCTGGGCTTCCGGCGGAAACAAGGTGGCGAGGGCGCCGCCGACCACGAGGGTGGGAAGATTGAGCGGCGCGACGACATGCCGGATCACGTCGCGCCAATCCTGGCTGCCGTGGTCGATCAGCAACCTCGCCGCATACGCCGCCGGCATCTTCAGCGTCTCGACCTTGTTCGCCGCGATCGTCGCGGGATCCACATGGGGGCTGAAGAACGCTGCCCGCAACCCGTCGACGACCGCCGCCTGGTCGGCAGCCACTGCATTCGCCGTTGCGTAGAGGGTTTCCGGGGTGAAGGCGCAGCCTGCCTCCAGCAGCGCGTGGCCGCTCAGGCCGAGCCCATTGGTGACCAGCGGCGCCTGATCGATGAAGATCAGCTTGGCCACGCGCGCGGCGCCGAATTGCTCGAGATAGCTCCAGATCACCGAAGCGCCCATCGAGTGCCCGGCCAGGACGACATTTTCGAGGCCGCGACGCACGAGGAAGGCGTGGAGATCGGCAGCCAGGCGGGCAATCCGATAACCGCTCGGCGGCTTGGGGGACAGGCCATGGCCGCGGAGGTCGACCACGATCACACGATAGCGGTCGCTGAGCCCGTCGAGCTGATAGTGGAAGCCGGCTGCGCTCTGCGACCAGCCGGGGACAAAAACGAGTGCGGGTCCGCGTCCTTGCTCGGTCGCGTGCAGATCGACTGCCGTCTCCAGCATGGCGCCGTCCTCCGCGTTCATTCGCGGTCCAGCAATTCCTTGAGGGCGTCGTCTATGAATTTGCCATCGGGCGGGTTGATCCCCATGCAGCCGGCGCAATGGCCCCAGACCGAGGGGATCGGCCGGAACTCGGCGTTCGGCATATGCGCGACTTCGTATTCATTGTCTTCAGGCGGGAAGTACAGGTCTGTCTGCCCCGGCATGACGATGGCCTTGGCGGTAATTGCGGCGAGCGCGCGCTCGAAATTGCCCTGATAGAGCTCGTTGGCGCTGATATCGCCATGCTGCCAGGTCCACAGCATCGCCATCAGATTGCCGGCGTCGCGGCTGAGGAACAGGTTTTCCCAGAATCCGACCAGGAAATCCTCGAGCGAGGCGAAGCCCAGGGTGAGGTCGAGCTTCTGGCGATAGAAGGCTTGCGAGAAACCCCAGCCGGCATAGACCCGCGCCATCGCCCGCAAGCCCTTCTCCGGCGGCGAGTCGTACCAGCCGTCGGCCCAGGCGGCATCCGCGGTGAGCGCTGCCTTGACGCCTTCGAGGAAGACGAAGTTATGGCGCGAGGTCTTCGCCGAACCGCAGAACGGCGCGATGCGCTCGACCATGTCCGGATAGAGCGCCGCCCATTGATAGGTCTGCTGCGCCCCCATCGACCAGCCGGTCACCAGCGCCAGGGTCTCGATCCCGAAGCGCTCGGTGACCAGGCGGTGCTGCTGGCGGACATTGTCGTAGAGGGTGATGCCGGGAAAGCCGCCGCGCGCGGCCGGCGGCGCCGCGTTGCTGGGCGAGGTCGACAGGCCATTGCCGAACATGTTGGGGATAATGATGAAATACTTGCCGGGATCGAGCGCCTTGCCCGGCCCGATCAACCATTCATTCTCGGGATGCTGGCCGGAATACCAGGTCGGATAGACGATGGCGTTGTCTTTGCGTCCGTTCAGTGTCCCGAAGGTCTTGTAGGCCAATTGCGCGCTCGGCAGTATCGCGCCCGATTGCAGCGCGACGTCGCCGAGTTCGAAGATTTCATAGTCCATTTCAGATAGCCTCAACGCATGACTCGCCTGAGACCAGTGTCGCGCGTCTGCGGCGCGAAGACCATATCGCACGGTGTTTCCCGATGAAAATTCCAGCCCCCGGCACCCGTTGGTTCGGATCCCGGGGGATCGGGCATTCGGTCTACTGAACGACGCTTTCGACGACGCGATTGAGCGGCTCGTGAACGCCCGGGGTTTCCGGGACGGCAAGTTGCGTCGCGCCGACCCATCGCACAGCGATGCGCGACGACGGCA
>CAIUCF010000524.1 GCA_903897565.1 uncultured Rhodospirillales bacterium
CCTGTTTTACCTTCGTAAAGGCCTTCCATGGCTGCCAGCTTCATAGGTTGACGTTGAGTAACGTTGTAAGCCGAACCGACCGCGGTGCAGGCCTCCAGAGGGCTGATCATCACCGCAAAATAGGCGGGATTCAGCATATTGTCCTGGATCCAGTCGCGATGCGATCGGGTCATCGCCGCGAGTGTGGCGAGATGCGACGACAGCGCTTCGACTCCCAATGCCGTCCGCGCCTCGAAATCCTCATCTCGCAGGATCCGCCCCAGCAGGACACGGCGCAGGAGATTGGGAACGAGGCCGATCGGCGAGACGGAGGTCAGAACCAGAACGCCGTGCGGAGCCACCATCAACCCCAGCTTGGCCATCAGTCCACGTTCGGCCGGGGTGCCGCCAAGCCAGTTCTCGCACAATACGATGTCGAACTGCTGTGCCGGCGAGAACGTCTCGAGCATCGTCTCATGCAGGATCGGCGGCGTGTGAGCGACCGAAAAATCAGCGTAGAGCTGCTTGATCGTCGCGATCGCGGTAGGGTTCGGCTCGACCAGATGAAACTCGGCCGGCCTGAGATTGGCGATATAGAGCGAATTATGGCCGGATCCCGGCGCGACTTCGAGGACACGGGAGCCACGGAACGCGGCCGGAATCAGGCCAAGAGTCCGATATAGCGCCGCGCGACGCGCGAAATGCCCGGCCAGATCGGAGATGTCCTGACCGACCGGGGAAATCCCCTTGGCGCGATAATAGTCGAGAAGCGTAATCGGCGGGCCTTTAGTGATCGCGCTATGATGCGCCGGCGCCCGTCCATCCCGCTCGTCAATCCCACCCAAAGCCTATCCTCCGTGCCAGTATCGACGGGCTTGGCCGCAACGATCACTGGAACCCGCCATTCGATCCAGGGCTAGAGGCCCTCCGCCCGCTGGAGCCCGGTCCTGCAATGCGCTGACAGACACCGGATGCTTAAGGGAATTTTAGCAGCTTTTTGTGCCTTCTATCGCTAACTATTTTGGATCGGATCGCTTGGCGCAGGTATCACGACCAAAGGTCGCTGCGGTAAACGCCGATGAGGGTATCGATGAAGTTTCATTGGATCACGGCGGTCTGGGGCGAGCGCTACACCGAGTTGTTCGTCAATCTCGTGATGCCGACTCAACTTTCGACGGGTAATTTTCCGGCGCTGCAGTGCCGGGAGCATTCCGTCTACAAGATTTACGCCCCCGCTACCGAGATCGCCGTCATCCGCGCGTCGAGTGCCTATGCACGGCTGGCCGCCCTGGTGCCGATCCAGTTCATCGAGATCGGCGGCGCCGACGCGGCGTTGCTGCGAACCTGGCCGCACGAGGTCATGATCCGGTGTCACAAGCGCGCCTATGAGGACGCGATCGCCGAGGGGGCGGCCGCCGTGTTCCTGGCGCCGGACGCGATCCTGACAGACGGCTCGTTTGCCGCACTGGAGCGCCGGGCGTTGGAAGGTTACTCGATCTTGCTGACCCCGGGATTGCTCGCTGCCGTGGAGACCGGCCGGCCGTGGATCGAGAGCCGGTGCCGCGAGGCCGACGGGTCCATTTGCTTGACCTCGCAACAGGCGACGGCGATGACCCGCCGATGCCCGCAGTCGTTCTTCGAGAAATTGGCGGTGACCGAGCCCGAATTCGCCAACAACTGGCCGTCCTATATGTGGGCATCCGTCAATAGCTCGAGCCTGATCTATCGTGCCTGGCACCTGCATCCCATCCTGGTGCACAGCCGCCAGGCGACCGCGCTCGTGACGACGATCGATTCCGGCGAGTTCTTCGACGAAGCGCGCGCGGCCGGCGAGTCCTTCTATCTGTTCGACGATGCCAGTGAATTTTGTCTGGTCGAACTCAGCAGCTATGACCAGCGGGCCGGGTATCTCGATGATCTACGGCCGTTCTCGGCCGATCGGGTCGCCGCCTGGGTGACAGATCACACCAGCCCGGCGGGTCGCGAGCTGATCCGGCGATCGATCGTGTTCGATGCCGGTGACGCAACGCCGGCGGCGATTGCCGCCGCCGACCGCATCCTGACGGAATGCGTCGACAGCGTGTTGACGCGGGTCGGCGACGGCTTGCCCGTCTTGCGCCCGCTGGCGAGCCTGGACGCTCTCGATCGTGCAAAGCCGATCTATTTCTACGGCGCGGGCGCCTTCGGGCAGGAACTGCTCGGCGCGCTGGGCGATCCTGCGGGTTGGGATTTCCGCGGCTTCATCGATTCCCGCCACAGCGGCGAGTGTCAGGGCTTTCCCGTATTCGACCCGGAGCAATTCCGCGCCGCGTATCGGTCCGGCGATCAGGTGGTGATCACGTCGATGTATGTGAGCGAGATCGCCGCGACCCTTGGCGAATGGCGGGTCACGCAGCCGTTCGACGCGACCATCTGGTACCGGCGTCGTCGTCATCTCGAACGGGTCGGGTCGGTTTCGCTTAGCGCCTTGGCGCTTGAGGGGTATCTATCGTGAACAACCAAGTCATCACGCCGCTCCAGCCGGTGCGGAATCAGGAGATCACGATGCGCGACCATGGCTTCGGCGAGGACCCGTCCGATCTGCTCGGCTATCGCGCCCAGCATCTCTCCTTCACCTTCACCAATCGCTGCAACCTGCGCTGCGTCTACTGCCCGCAAGGCACCCATCCCGACGAATTCCACGCGGATTCGCCCGACGAGCAGCTGCGCAAGATCA
The DNA here is from genome assembly GCA_903897565.1 of uncultured Rhodospirillales bacterium. Lineage (GTDB taxonomy): Bacteria > Pseudomonadota > Alphaproteobacteria > ATCC43930 > CGMCC-115725 > CAIXXC01. Next base: position 2,696 of record CAIUCF010000524.1, read on the forward strand.
TCGCCTATATCGAACAACGTGGCATCAAGCAGGTCAGCCTCGGCTATTACGGCGAGACCATGATGATCGACGGCTGGGAGGATTATTGCCGGCCGTTGCTCGACCGCGGAATCTTCATCACCCTGGTGTCGAATTTCTCCAAATACATGACACCGTCAGAGCTCGACGTGGTGAGCCGCTTCAGCGAGATCCAGATCAGTATCGACAGTGTCGACCCGAAGATCCTCAAGCGGGTCCGCAAGGCGCTCGACGTCCGCATGATCGTCTACAACACGCAGCAGATCCAGGCCCATGTGATCGCCAACGGTCTCGCGATGCCGCGGCTGATCTGGACGGGCGTGCTGACCGACCAGGTCGTGATGGGGATGCGCGATCTGGTGGCGATGGCGATTGCGAATGGCCTCAAGCACGTCAACTATAACGACGTCAGCTATTTCGAGACGGCCAAGAATACCACCCGCAATGTCTGCGACATGCCGGCGGACGAGTTTCTCGCCGCGGTCGCCGTCATCGAGGAGTCACGGAGGCTGGCGGCCCGCCACGGCGTCGAATTCACGATCGCGAGCGACGGCCATATCGAGCAGCGCCTGCTCAATGATTTCGGCGCCGAGACCCATCAGCGCCTGACCAAGCGGTTGAGCGGCCTCGACATGCTGTCCGGCGAGGGGCGGATCTACATCTATGGCGCCGGCGAGGCGGGGCGGGCCCTGCGCCGCCAGATCGGCAGTCGGTCCAATCTCGGCTTCGCGGGCTACATCGACAGCTTCAAGGACGGCATCGTCGAGGGTGCGCCGATGCTGTCGCTCGAGGCCTATCGGGCGGAAGCGC
>CAIUCF010000525.1 GCA_903897565.1 uncultured Rhodospirillales bacterium
CGCGCCGTGCCGTAATCCGGCAGGAACAGGGTATCGCCGACGAACACGGCGTCGCCGATCCGATAGCTGACGCAGGCCGGCGTATGGCCCGGCGTGTGGAGCACCTCGACCGCCATCGTCCCGATCATGATGCGTTCGCCGTCCTCGAGCAGATGGTCGAAGCTCGAGCCGTCGGTATGCAAATCGGTCGCCGCGAAGATCGGGCCGAATACGCCCTGAACCAGGGTGACCTGCGCGCCGATCGCGGTCTTCGCGCCGGTCTTGGCCTTGAGATAGGCAAGAGCGGTCAGGTGATCGGCATGAACATGGGTATCGAGCAGCCAGGTGACGGTGCAGCCCGCAGCCTTGGCCGCGGCGAGTGCGGCGTCGGCCGATCGGGTCGCGATCTCGCCGGTGGCGGGCTCGTAGTCGAGTACGGAATCGATGATCGCGGCCTCGCGGGTCGCCGGGTCGATGACCAGATAGGTCGCCGTGAAGGTGGCTTCGTCGAAGAACGAGTGGACGATCGGCTTGGTGGCGTCGGCTGTCGAGGTGCTGGGCATGGGCCTTACTCCGATGAATACGATGCTTGACCTATATATTAGATAATGCTAAATAAGCAATCACTAAAGTATGGAGCCCCGATGGACCTGACCGACAACAGCCTCGCCGATTTCCAGGCCAATGCCCTCGAGGTCGCCGATATCCTGCGCGCCCTCGCCAATGAGCGGCGGCTGATGATCCTGTGCAAGCTGGTGGAAAAGGGCGAGGCGACCGTCGGCACCCTGGTCGCCGAGATCGGCATCAGCCAGTCGGCGCTGTCGCAGCATCTCGGCCGCATGCGCGACGAGGGCATCGTGAGTTTCCGGCGAGAGAGCCAGACACTCTGGTATCGGATCGCCGATCCTCGGGTCGAGGAACTGATGGCGGAGCTATACCGACTGTTCTGTCGCCACCCGAAATCGATTTAAATTCAAGGAGTTCGTATCATGTCTCTGACCACACTCTCGCCCCAGGAAGCTCAGGCCCGGCTCAAGGCCGGGGCCGTCCTGATCGATATCCGCGAAGCCGACGAGCATGCCCGGGAGAGCATCCCCGGCGCCCGCTCGCATCCGCTGTCACAACTGGCCAACAACCCGCCGCGCGGCGAGCAGCCGATGATCTTCCATTGTCGTTCGGGCAATCGCACCCAGGTCAATGCCGCCCATCTCGAGGCGGTGGCGGGCGGTCCGGCGTTCATTCTCGACGGCGGCATCGACGCCTGGAAGCGCGCCGGCCTCCCGGTGACCCAGGACAAGAGTCAGCCGATCGAGATCATGCGCCAGGTCCAGATCACGGCCGGAACCCTGGTCGCGCTCGGCGTTGCCCTCGGCAGCTTCGTCCATCCCGGTTTCTACATGCTCTCGGCATTCGTCGGCGCCGGCCTCGCCTTTTCGGGCATTACCGGCTCCTGCATGATGGCGAAGATGCTGGCGCTGGCGCCCTGGAATCGCCGCAACGGCAGGGCGGCGACGGCCTGAGGCCGGTCGGATGCACGCCATGATCGGGGTTCATGACCTGCTGGCGACCGGTTCCGGCATGATCGTCGGCCTCGTGCTCGGCTTGATCGGCGGCGGCGGCTCCTTGCTGGCGGTGCCGCTGCTGATCTATGGCGTCGGGGTGGCGTCGCCTCATGTCGCGATAGGAACCAGCGCGATCGCGGTCGCTGTCAGCGCACTCGGCAATCTGGTCGCCCATGGTCGCGCCGGCCATGTCAAATGGCCGTGCGCCGTGACCTTTGCCGGCGCCGGTATCCTCGGTGCTCTGGTGGGCTCGAGCGCGGCCAAGGCGCTCGATGGCCAGAAGTTGCTGGTGTTGTTCGGCCTCGTCATGCTGGTGGTCGGCGGCTTGATGCTGCGGGGGCGCGGCAGCGAGGGCAATCCCGCCGTCCGGCTGTCGCGGCGCACCGCCTGGCATATGCTGCCGCCCCTGGTCAGCATCGGCTTCGGCGTCGGCCTGCTCTCCGGGTTCTTCGGCATCGGCGGCGGCTTTCTGATCGTGCCGGGCCTGATGCTCGCGACCGGCATGCCACTGGTCTACGCGATCGGCACGTCGCTGGTCGCGGTGACCGCCTTCGGCACGGCGACGGCCCTCAACTATGCCGCCTCCGGCATGATCGACTGGCGGCTGGCGGCGGCCTTCGTCGTCGGCGGCATCGCCGGCGGCCTGATCGGCGTCTCGCTCGGCGAGGCTCTGGCCGCTCGCAAGCAGGTGCTCGGCATCGTCTTCGCCTGCGTCGTCATCGTCACCGGGCTTTATGTCGTCGCCCGCGGGGTGATGGTCCTCGCCTGACGCGGGAGGTTGTCGACCGCCGGGGCATGGCCGTGCCATGGTGGTCGTTCAACATCTTCGCGAAGACCCGTACCGCCCATGTCGCCTGCCCCTGATTCTGCCGCGTCGTCTGCGTCCCGTCCCTGGCCGATCTTCCGGTCGCTCGCCGGAATCGCGCCGGGGTGGCTGCGTGGCGATCTCGTCGCCGGGCTGACTCTGGCGGCAATCGCGATTCCTGAGCAGATGGCGACCTCCCGTCTCGCAGGCTTCAGCCCGGCGGTCGGCTTCGCGGCCTTCATCGCCGGTTCGCTGGCGTTCGCGATGTTCGGCGCCAATCGCTTTCTCTCCGCCGGGGCCGATTCGACGATCACGCCGATCTTTGTCGGCGGCCTCGTACTGCTGGCGGCGACGGGATCGCCGGATTATGCCCATCTTGCCGTCGTCCTGGCCCTGCTGGTGGGCGCGGTCGTCACGCTCGGCGGCATCTTTCGGCTGGGCTGGATCGCCGATCTGCTGTCCGTGCCGGTGACGACGGGCTTCATGGCCGGAATCGCCGCGCATATCGCGGCCTCGCAGCTGCCTTCGTTCCTGGGCGTCGCGGTGCCGCAAGGCACGCTGCTGCAGCGGCTCGATCTGCTGGCATGGGGCCTGGCCGGTATCAACGCCGACTCGCTGGCTCTCGGCATCGGCGTGCTGGTGATCACCATCGGCGCGGAACGGCTCAGCGCGAAGCTTCCTGGAGCGCTGATCGGGCTGGCTGCGGCGACGCTCGCCGTGATCGGCTTCGGCTTGGAGCGTCATGGCGTCGCGGTGATCGGGACCGTCACGGGCGGCCTGCCGCTCGTGGCCGTGCCGGTACCTACGATGGACGACGTCGTGCACCTGCTGCCGCTCGCCCTGATGGTCGGTCTCGTGGTGATGGTGCAGACCTCGGCGACGACGCGGTCATTCCCGGGCGGACCGGATGAGCCAGTCGATATCGACCGCGATTTCGTGGGGCTCGGCGCCGGTAGCCTGCTGGCATCGCTGTTCGGTGCGTTTCCGGTCAATGCCAGCCCGCCGCGGACCGGGATCGCGGCCGAAACCGGCGGCCGGTCGCAGCTCACCGGCCTGGTCGCCGCCGCCATCGTGCTGGCGATGAGTGTGTTCGGCATGCGGCTGCTGGCCGAGGTGCCATATGCCGGTCTCGCTGGAATCCTGCTGTTCATCGCCGGGCGGCTGGTACGGGTCGGGGCGCTCCGGGATATCTGGGCCAAGAGCCGCGAGGAATTCCTGCTGGTGATCGCGACCCTGGCGGCGATCGTCGTGCTGCCGATCGAGATCGGCGTTGCCGTCGGCATCATCCTGTCGCTGGTGCACGGCATGTGGACGACGACGCGGGCGGTGGCCGTCGAGCTCGAACAGGTACCGGGGACGACGATCTGGTGGCCGCCGACCCCCGGCCAGCGCGGCGAGAAACTGCCCGGGGTCTGTGTCGTGGCGTTCCAGGGTCCGCTGTCGTTCCTCAATGCCGACAACTTTCAGCGCGGCATTCAGCGCGCCGTCGCCGGCGACAGGCCACCGCCGACCCTGCTGGTCCTCGAGGCAAGCTCGATCGCCGAGATCGATTACACCGCGGCCCAGGCATTCGCCGGGCTGATCCGCCGCTATCAGCGCGAAGGCGTCACCGTCGCGGTCGCCCGCCTGGAATCGGTGCGCGCCCGCGCCGCGTTCGAGCGCTTCGGTCTGGTCGAGCTGCTCGGCGCCGATCATTTCTTCCACAGTGTCGATCAGGCCGTTCATCGCTGCTGCGGCGAACGACCCATTGCCGCCGTGCCGCCTTCCGTGCCGCATGCCGGCTAGGCCGCGATGACGCCGGCAGAGTCCTCCGGCGGCCGCCTCGCCAATATCCTGATGCTGAGCGCGCTGTCGGCGCTGCCACCGTTGGCGATCGACATGGGGCTGCCGGCGCTGACCGTGGTGCAGCAACGGCTCGCGACGAGCCCGGCGATGGCAGGGATGACGCTCAGTTTGTTTCTGCTGGGCTTCGCCGCCTCGCCGCTCGTCTACGGCATGCTGTCGGACCGCTTCGGTCGCAAGCCGCTGCTGCTGATCGGACTCGGCCTGTTCGCGCTCGGCGGCATGCTCTGTACTCTTGCGCCCTCGATCGACTGGCTGCTGGCCGCCCGCGTGATCCAGGGTGCCGGCGCCGGGGTCGGGCCGACCATCGCCATGGCGGCGAGCCGCGACATGCTCGACGGCGTGGTCCTGCGTCGCCGGCTCGCCAATCTCGCGATGTTGCGCAATGCCGCGCCGATCATCGCGCCGTCGATCGGGGCGCTGCTGCTGGGGCTGGGCGGCTGGCGGGCGATTTCCGGGATGCTGGCGCTGGCCGGGATCGCCCTGGTCGCGATCATCCAGCTGCGCTTCGCCGAGACTTTGCCGCGCGCCCGTCGCCGCGACGGCGCGATCCTGCCGGAGTTGTGGCGCAGCGCCCGCCATCTCGCCGCGCATGGCCGGGCGCTCGGATTCGCCGCAGTGCAGGGGCTGGCGGGCGGCTCGCTATTCGCCTATGTCGGTGGCTCGCCGCTGATCCTGATCGGCGCGTTCAAGGTCTCGCCGGCGGTCTATGCCGGGCTGTTTGCGACTACCGCCTGGGGCATCGTCGCCGGCGCATTCCTGGCCGGGCGGCTCGCCCATCGGGTGTCGAGCGCGACGATCCTCGCCATCGGCGGTGGCCTCACTGCCGCAGCGCCGCTGCTCGCGGCGGTCCTGGTCCTGGAGCATATCGGTCTGGCTCCGGTGATGGCCTGTTTCGTCGTGGCGACCTTCGGGTTCGGCCTGGTGGCGCCGACGGCGTCGCATGCGGCGCTGGAGCCGGTGGCGGCGGTCGCCGGGACGGCGGCGGCGCTGATGAGCAGCTTCCAGATGATCTGCATGAGCGTGTCCAGCCTGCTCGTCGCCTGGCTTTTTCCCTGGCTCGGCGCCGTCGCGATCCCCGCGGTCATGGCGCTGTTCGCCGCGACCGGGTTCGCGATGCTGGTCAGATTGTCGGCGCGTCCAGGATCGACCTGACGTCGGCATGGTCGCCCTTGCTCGACGACGCATCGTCAGAGCTTGATTCGAAGGTCGTCCCGACATCAGCGGGTTCGGGAGAGGGTCGACGGCGCAAACAGGATTTCAGGATCGACCGCCGTGGGGTCGGTCTGGCCGGTCAACGCCATCGCCATGACGTATTCACGCTGGAGCAGTTCGATGACCCGAGCCACGCCGTCGGCGCCCGCCAGGGTAAGACCGTAGAGGTAGGGCCGGCCGATCATCACCGCCCGTGCCCCCAAGGCCAACGCCTTGACGATGTCGGTGCCGCGGCGAACGCCGCCATCGAGCATGACGACGCAGCGATCTCCGGCCGCCGCGACGATGCCGGGCAGGGCGTCGAGGGTGGCGAGGCTGGTATCGAGGTTGCGGCCGCCATGGTTCGAGACGATCAGCCCGTCGATCCCGCCCTCGGCGGCGGCGCGGGCATCGGCCGGGTGCAGCACGCCCTTGAGCACGATCGGCAGCGCCGTGACCGACCGAAGCCAGGCGACATCCGCCCAGGTCACGGCCTTGCCGCTGAGCGCACCGTCTTCACGGCTCCGATAATGCGGCGTCGCCAGACGAAAGCGCTGCCGGGTCAGCCAGCTTTGCAACGTCGCCGTCGACGATCGGGCGATCTGGGCGCGTGCGATGGCGTCGCGCGGCCCGAAGCTCGGGGTATCCACGGTGACGCAGAGGGCCTTGCAGCCGGCGTCGGCCGCGCGCTGGACCTGCTCGCGGGTGAAGCCGCGAGCCTGGTCGATAGAGAGCTGAAACCACAACGAAGCGGTGGCGATGCGCGCGATGTCCTCGATCGGGGTCGTTGACATGCTGCTGACCACCATCGGCATGCCGTAACGGCCGGCGCCCGCCGCCGTCGCGGATTCGCCTTGCGGGTGGAGCACGCGCTGGAGACCGGTCGGAGCGAGCAGGATCGGAAACGGCAGAGGGTCGCCGAACAGCGTGATTGCGCTGGTCGTGCGGTTGAGCTCGCCGAGATAGCGCGGCTGCAGCGCGATGCGGTCGAAGGCGGCGCGATTCCAGCCGAGCGTGATGTCGTCGGCATTGCCGCTGGCGTAATTGTCCCAGGCGACCGGATCCATCCGCGTCCGCGCAATCCGTTCGACCTCGGGGAGGCTGATCCAGTGTCCGAGCGGCGGATTGCTCCGTCGGCGGCCGGTCTCGAACGCCTCGGCAACCGCGATGCCGGTACTGCGCAGCAGATTTTTCACCACTCTATCGCCGATCGCCCCCGATGCTTGTCCGGAATATCGAAATTAGACTGCGCGTCGGGCGTCTTAAAGCGAATTCTGTACCGGATTTGTCCTGATAGCGGCGCAGCGCAATCTCTACCCTGACAGCACCTCACTGAGGCGACCCTTGGTCAGCTTCTGGCGGTAGGTCTCGAGGAAGCTGCGCGAGCCGGCGACCTGACTGCCGAAGGTCGACAGGCTGGCGGGGTTGGGCACGCCGGAGCCCACCAGGGTTTCGAAATCGCTCTTGAGCTCGGTGGCATCCATCGCCGTGCTGTAGTTCTGCCGCAGGCTCGCCAGCCCGGCTTGATCCCCGGAGAGCGACATGGCGGTGGCGGCGTTGATCGCGAGCGCTGCCGTCTGCTGGTCGAGCACGAGGTTCGGACCGGGCGGTGGCAAGCGCGCGACCAGCAGGCTGGCCACCGATTTCCAGTCGCCCTTCGCCCAATAGATATCGGCCCGCAGGCGATCGGCATCGAGGCTGCTGTCGCCGTCGAGCGCTTTGATCGCGCCGTCCTTGTCGCCGGCCATGAAGGCGGCGCTGGCGGCGAATTCCTGGCGCTGCAGCCGCAGCCCCGGCGTCAGCAGGGCAGGATCGAACGGCAGGTCCAGGGCCTTGCGGGCCTCGTCCGGCTTGCCCTGGAGCAGTTCGAGCAGCGCCAGCTCGGCGCCGGCGCGGGCCTGGGCGAGGCCGGTGAGGCGGGTGGTGATCTCCTGATACAGGGCGCCGGACGCGCGATCGAGCAGATCGATCGAGACTAGGCGATCGATCAGATTGCGGGCGACTGCGTCGCCGAGCTTACCCGGCGGCGTCAGCACCTTGAATTCCTGGAACACCGCGAGCGCCGCCACCGGCGGCACCGTATCGGCCTTCGGACCGACGAACACGCTGGTGAAATCGGTCTGCATCTCGGCGGCGATTTCCGGGATGAACGGGCTGTTGGGGAAATTGGTCAGGATCTGGCGGAAGGCGTCGAGTGCGCCGTGATAATCGGCGTCGTCGTAACGCAGTTCGCCCATCTTGCGCAGCAGACGGACCTCAAAATCATCGCCGCGCCAGTCGAAGCGCATGCGATCGAGGGCCTCGATCGCGTCGAGACGGGTCATCTTGCCGGCGCCGTATTTGGACAGGATCAGGGCATAGCTGGCCTGGGCGCGGGCGAGGCTGGAGAGCGGCGAATCCGCGGCCTGCTGCCAGAGATCCTGGGCGCGCCCGACATCACCCTCGACGCCGAGGATGCGCCCGGTGAGGACCTTGGCGGCATCGCTTTCGGCTTCTATCGGATCGTTCGCCATGACGCTGTTGACC
>CAIUCF010000526.1 GCA_903897565.1 uncultured Rhodospirillales bacterium
CCTGCGCGGTGTAGCGGATCGTCTTCGGTCCCTCCAGGACGGCGAGATAGACGACCTTGTTGCCTTGCCAGGTGCCGAGGATCGCCGTCTCTCCGGTGAGATCGCGGAGCTCTTCCAGCTTCGGGCCGAAGCGCTCGGCCCAGGGCTCATGAGCGACGATGACGCTGGCGACGTCGTAGATCTTGCGGGTCGGGTAGACATGCCGCCGACCGCCGACATTGTAGAGAAAGCCGACCGATTCCAGCGACCGTAGCAGATTGAAGCAGGTCGACACCGGCGCGCCGAGGCCGCGCGCGACCTCTGTCAGCGACAGCGGCCGCTTCATCTCGGCGAAGAGTTCAAAAAGAGCGAGCGGGCGGGATTCAATTTTCATCATCATGAAAAAATCTTCACGCTGATGGAAACTTATGTCAAGCCGCTGCCTCTGCGCGCTGGCCCCACCCCCTCGTCCGATCCGGATCAGACCTTGCGGGTCTCATCCTTCCAGTACTCGTCGCGCAGGTCGCGCTTCAGCACCTTGCCGTTCGGACTCCGCGGCAATTCGCGGAAAATAACGGTCTTCGGCGTCTTGACGCTGCCGAGCGCCTGCTTGCAGAGCTGCTTCAGCTCCTCGGCGTCGACCGAGCGGCCGGGGACGAGCTCGACGACCGCGGTCACGACCTCGCCCCATTCGGCGTCGGGCAAGCCGATGACGGCACAATCCTGGACAGCCTTGTGGGCCCAGATCACCTGTTCGACTTCCTGCGGATAGACGTTGAAGCCGCCGGTGATGATCATGTCCTTCTTGCGATCGACGATGCGGACCCAGCCATCCGGGTCCTGGATGCCGATATCGCCGGTATGGAGCCACCCGTCGATGATCGTCTCGGCGGTCTTGTCGGGCTGTTTGTAATAGCCGGCCATCACGAGATCGCCGCGCACGCAGATCTCGCCCTTTTCGCCATGGGGGACCTGCTTGTTGGCGTCGTCGAGAATCCGCAGCTCGATGAACGGGGTCGGGAAACCGCAGCTCGCGAGACGCTCTTCGGATTCCGGCTTGCCGTCCTTCACGTGCTGCAGCGGCGAGAAGAAGGTGATCAGCATCGGGCATTCGGCCTGGCCGTAGGTCTGGGTCATCACGGGGCCGAACACCTGGATCGCCCGGCTCAGCTTGCTGACCGACATCGGCGCCGCGGCGTAGACGAAATAGCGCAATGAGCTGAAATCGCGGGTCTCGACGCCGGGATGGTCGAGCATCCGATAGATCACGGTCGGCGGCAGGAAGAATTCGTTGACCCGGTACTGTTCGATGGTGTCGAGCATCATATCGACATCGGGCTTCGGCAGGATGATCACCTTGCCGCCGCGACTCAAGGCGGATAGCGAGATCAGTCCCGCGGTGTGGGTCAGCGGCGCCGCCGCCATGTTCACCGGCTTCTCGACCTGATCGTAGACGAACATCGCGGCATAGACCGCGACGAGGTTGTGGATGACCCGGTTGGTCATCATCACGCCCTTGGAGCGCCCCGTCGTGCCGCCGGTCGGGAACAGCGCGGCGATGTCCTCGGGCAGACGGGTCACGTCGGGATCGGTCTCTGCGGCACCCTCGAGCCAGCGCGCGACCGACGGTATTTCGCCGAGATCCTTGTCGAGGCAGATCCATTGCCGGATCAGCGGCAACCGCGGCCGCAGTCGCGCGATGAGGTCGGCGAACTCGCTGTGAAAGAACAGCGCCCGGCAATCCATGAACTCGAGGAGGTAATGGCTGTCCTCGTCGCTGTTGCGCGGGTTCGAGGGCAGCCAGATCATGCCGGCACGCGACAGCCCGAAGGTACAGGCGAAAGCCATCGCGTTGTTGAAGGACAGCACTGAGCCGACGTCACCGGGCTGCAGGCCATGGCTGTGGAGCGTGTTCGCGACGCGGAAACTGAGAGTCTGGACGTCCCGGAAGCTCATCGTATCGCCGCCCAGGGTGACGAGACAGTCGCCATCCGGATTTCTCAGCGCACCCCGGTCGAGAAAGTTCACCAACGCCATCGTTTCATCCTTGGTTTCTTGTGGTTTGTTACCGCAACGGCTTCACCGCGCCTTCGCGAGTTCGGCTTGCAGCTCGGCGATCAGGACATCCTTCGGATTGAGCATGAACTGGCTCTGCAGGTTATCCGCGCTCATCCTGATCCGCTGCCCGGCCATCATGCCATAAATGATCGCCGGATCATCCCATGATCCCATGAAGGGCAGCGACTGAGGCGGCTCAGGAGTCGTCCATGTCTTGACGAACTCGTCATAAGGTAGGCCGCGCGCCATACGGGCTTTGCGTTCTGCCTCGCGCATCCGCGCCGTTTCCGCTTCATCGACGATAAGGGTCTTGGGATCGAAGGCGACCTTGTAGATGTCGACGGCGACATCGGGCGACATCAGGTTTTCCTCGATATCCTGGATCACCAGCTTCGGGTCGCGCTGCAGCACGTCACCGTAACCACCTCCGGCGCCTTGGCACATCATATACAGTTCACCCGGCTGGGCGAGTTCGAAGGTCATGCCCATGTCGTTGGTGCTGTACGTCGCCGCTGCGAACGGCTGATGGTTCATAATGTCGACGATGTCGAACTTGATCTTGGACGGGTCCGTCTTCAGCTCTTCGAAGACGTCAATGCCCTTGACCTTGCAGAGCGGATACGCCGGGCCGCCATAGCCGCCGAACAGCGGTTGCGACGCCGAAAACAGCGAGCCGGTGCAGCCGGTCATGAACCCCCAGAGCCCCGAGCCACGAAAGGTCGCTATCTGCTCGTAGCCAAGACCGCTGCGATACTTGCCGAACCCGATCCGATCCTTCGCCAGGGTGAAAGCGCCGAGCCGGATGATCGGCAACTCCTCCTCCATCAGCTCGATCTCGCCAAGGTCGCATTGCGCGGCGAAGGGCGGCGAGACCGAATGCTCGCCGTCGCGATGAGCGCGGCCGCCCTGGCCGTTGCCATTGATGTCGGCGCAGAAATTGCCGACGTTCTGCGCGTGCTGGGTCAGCCCGCCATAGATCAGGGTGGCCGGCTGGTCGTATTGCGGCGCGACGATCGCCGTGTAGCGCCGCGGCAGGCTGTAACTGAGCTTCGCCATCGGCACGCTCGAGATCGTCATCGCCTTGAACAGCGGGATCAGGCTCATCGCCTGCGGCGTGTCGAAGGAACCATTGAGCAGGGATTTCTCGTCGAAGATGAAATCGAGCGGCGTGAAGACGGCGAGCGTATGCGGGAGGTCCGGCCAGATGTTCTGCATGTAGCCGGAGAACACCATGGTCTTGAACGAGGCCAGGTTGGTGTTGATCGAGCGGTTGAGCAGTTCCGCCGCAGAGCCCCGCATATCGATCGTCATGCGATCGCCCTTGACGGTGATCGCCATGGAGATCTTCAGCAACGCGTTCTCGCGCAGCGTGGAATCCGGGAAGGCATTCATCCGTGTCGTACCATCGGGGAGTTCGCGAATGCGTCGCTTGACCTCGTGAACGACGTCTTCGAGATGGCTGCGCAAGGTGACGATCAGCGCCTCCTCGCCATGCTCTTCGAGCAGCTTGAGAATGCGCTCGCGCAGCCGCAACACCGCGTGCAGCTTCACCTTCATGTCCTCGAATTGCAGCTTGGGATCGCGCACCGAATTCTGCAGGAAGGTCTGGAGGTCGCGACGGATCTGGAAGTTCTCGACCACCTTGAACGGCGGCATCTTGAGGCCTTCGTCGAACTTGCTCTCGGCCGCGGCCGGCATGCCGCCGGGCTCGCACGAGCCGTTCTCGCCCTCATGGATTGTCGTCGATAGCCAGCACACGATCTTGCCGCGCCAGAACAGGGGCAGCATCATCGACTGGTCGGTGTTGTGGATGCCGCCGTAGCGTGCGTCGTTGTGGATGAAGCCGTCGCCGTCGCGCACCCCGACCGTCGGCTCGTTGGCCCAGTATTTGAGGATGAACTTGATCGGGTAGTGCAGGCAGGCGGCGAAGCCGACGACGCCGTGCGGAGCGATCATGGCGAGATCGCCGGTGCCGGTGAAGATGGCGGCGACGAGATCGCCCCATTTGGCGCCGGGCGCCGCGCCCATCTGCTCCACCATGGTATTGCCCTCGTCGAGGGCGGCGATGATCAGGCCTCGGACCTGGTTGATCTTGTGCGGGTCCACCGTTCCCGACAGGAGCTGCTCTTCGTAGGGCGTGCGCGGACCGATACGGTGGTTCTCCATGATTTCCGGATCAGGCCCGTAGAACAGCCGGTTCTCGGAGAGGAAGCGATCCATCAGCGCCTGCTGCGCCGGAGTCATCTTGGGGGCATTCATGATTTCTCTCCTGCTCAGCCCGGGATTCGCGTGAACCAGACGGCGTTCTGCGCTGCGGCCTGGTAGCGCCAGCCGGGCTCGATCAGATAGGTGGTGGCCTTTGTCACGACGACGGCGGGGCCGTCGATGCGGGTGCCCGGAACCAGTGCGGCCTCATCGTAGATCGCGGTCGGCACGACATCGGCATGACCGACGAAATGGCAGTCGCGCATGCCCACCGGGGCCGGCGGAGCCAGCACCGTGTCGCCCGGCGCCAGGTCGCGGAAGGCGATGCCGGGCTGGGTGACGAAGGAGCAGACCCGGATGGTATTGATGCGAATCCCTGCCTCCGGCGCTTGGCTGCCCTGGCCGAAGCGTTCGCCATAGCGGGTGTGGAACTCTTCGATCAGCCGCAGCACGTCCTCGATCGAGTCGATCCGGCGGATGCTGGTCACGACGGCGGTTTCGACGCGCTGATTGCCGTAGCGCATGTCGAGTTCGAGACGATAATGGATCTGCTCCGGCGCGAAGCCCTGGCGCAGCAGATCCTCGCGGCCGCGGCGCTCCAGTTCCAACACATTGCGGTTGAAGCTGGCGTAATCCTCGAAGAACCGGCGCTGGTTGGCGTCGAACAGCACGGTCCAGGTCGACATCTCATGGATATGCAGCTGGCTCATGCTCCCCGCCCCCACGGCCGAGAATACCGAAGCGAAGGGCGGCGCGAGGATCCGCGAGACGCCGAGCGCGCGCGCGATGCCACAGGCGTGGAGCGGTCCGTTGCCGCCATAGGCCAGGATGGTGAAGTTTTCCGGCTCGTAGCCGCGGGTCCGCAGCTCGGTTGCAATGCCGTTGGCCATGTTGGAATCCACGGTCTGCTTGATCAGCTTGGCGCAGCCGACAGCGTCGAGATCCAGATCCTCGCCAAGATGCTCCTCCCTGGCGCGCCGCGCGCGCCGAGAATTCAGCTTGATGCGGCCGCTGGCATAGTTGGCCGGATCGAGATAGCCGAGCAGGAGGTCGGCGTCGGTCACCGTCGGATAGAGCCCACCGCGATCATAGCAAGCGGGTCCCGGGTCGGAGCCGGCGCTTTCCGGGCCGACCTGGACGGTCTTGAACATGCGATCGAACTTGCAGATCGAGCCGCCGCCGGCGCCGAGCGTAACGAGATGGACCATCGGCACGCTGACCATCCAGCGCTCGATCACGGGGTTGAAGTCGTAATGCTTGACCCCGCCCTCGACCACGATGCCGATATCGAAGCTGGTACCCCCCATATCGGCGGCGACGATGTTGCCGAGCCCGGTCTGACCGGCCAGTTGCTCGCTTGCCGCGATGCCGGAAACCGGGCCGGAATGCACCGTCTGCAGCGCATCGGTCGAGTTCAGCTGCGCCATGCCGCCAGAATTGTGGTTCACCAGCATCGGCTTGTCGTAACCGGCACGGCGCAGGTTCAGCTCGAGCGTGCCGAGGCCGTGATACATCACCTGGTGCAGGAACCCGTCCATGATCGTCGACATGGCGCGGACATATTCGCCCTTGCGACCCGCAACCTGGTGCGACAGCAGCATCGGGATCGCCCCGAGCATGTTGCCCGGGTATTCCTCCAGGAAAATTTCGCGAATCCGCTCCTCATGGATCGGGTTGACCACCGAGTTCGCCAGCACGACGACGATCGCCTCGGCACCCTTGTCGACGATCTGCCGGAGCTTGTCGCGCAGATCCTCTTCGTCGAGCTCGAGAACGATATCGCCCTTGAAGTCGATCCGCTCCCGCACTTCGAGGATCATGGGAATCGGCACGATGGCATCCGGACGCTGCGCGTTCGGCATGTCCATCTGCTCCTTGTGCGAGAGCCCGACGCCATAGCCCTTGGCACGCGACAACGGCACCGAGGAGGCAAAACCCACCGTGGTGAGCAGGCCGAGCCGCGGCCCCTTGCGCTCAATCAGGGCATTGGTGCCCAGGGTCGTGGCATAGCGGACAGAATCGACCTGCGAGAGCAGTTCGTGCTCCGTCACGTCCAGCTCGACACAGGCATTTTTCAAGGCTTCGTTGAAACCGAGGGCGAGATTCTGATGCGTGGTGAGAGCCTTGGACTCCACGTAGCGCTCGCCCCAGGCGACGAAGCAGTCGGTGAAGGTGCCACCGATATCGACCGAGACGCGCTTCATGGCGTTGCTCCCGGCCGGCCGTGGCCGTGATGATGAACATGGCCGCGGGGCGGGTCGGCGCCGATTGCCGGCTCAACAACCTCCTCACGTTCCTTCCACTGTTCCTTGAGTGCATCGATGTCGAGGTCGATGTCATGGACCGGCGGATGGCCCGGCGGCAGGTATTCGGTCTCGATCATCGTGCCGCAATGCGGGCAGTAATATTCGAGGATCCGGCACCAATCGGGGTTGGGCGAATAGGTCCGCGCATATTTCGCCGGATCGAGCAGCGGCCGGTGGATTTCGCGCGGATCGCGGTTATAGACCAGCAGGCCGCGCTTGTAGTTATCGCGCGCCGAGATCAGCACCCCAGCGCAACTGCGGCATTCCCACTGCTCGGACTCG
>CAIUCF010000527.1 GCA_903897565.1 uncultured Rhodospirillales bacterium
ACCGTGCCGCTGATCTCGGTCGGCCTCGGCATCGGCATCGACTACTCGGTCTACATCATCGATCGCATCCGCGACGAGCTGCAGGAGGACGGCGATCTCTCGAAGGCGATCGGCCGCGCGATCTCGACGACCGGGCTCGCGGTCGCCTGCACCTTCACGACCCTGGTCGGCGGCATCATCGCCTGGGTGTTCGTCTCGGATCTGCGCTTCCAGGCCGACGCCGCCAAGCTGCTGATCTTCATGATCGCGGTCTGCGCGATCTCGGCGCTGGTGTTCGTGCCGGCCTGGATCGCGGTGTTCCGGCCGAGCTTCCTGCTCAAGAATCTGCCGAGCCACGGCAGCAAACTCACGACGACGACCGCGACCCTGACACCGTCCGGGAGGGTCTCACACGGCAAGGCGTGATCTCGCGGGGAGCGGGACGCGTCAGCCATCGAAAAGCGCTTCTTAACATTAGGGGGGAAACATAATGAAACAGGAATGGAAGAAAGCCATCGCCGTGATGGGGGTGCTGGGCGCCCTCTCAGGCGGGCTTTTCATGCACCCGGCGCGCGCCGACGACGATACCTTGCAGCTTCGCAACAAGATCGACGAGGACGTCCAGTTCCGCGATTATACCGGTCTCAGCAAGCTGCGCTCGTTGGCCCAGTCGGATATCGACAAGGATCTCGGCCAGAAGGGCATCTTCAGCTCGGTCAAGCTCCACGCGACCTTGCGCGCGTCCTATGACGCGACCGAGGAGCTGAATGCCGACCAGTACGGCAACCACGCCGGCAGCGGCATCACCTTCACCGGCAGCACGCCCGGTTCGCCGTTCAATGGCGTGACCTATCCCAATGGCGCGGCGCCGATCAATCTGTTCGGCGCGGGCGCCAATCCCGGCGGCGGCAATTTCGGCGTGGTGCCGCTGTCGCAGACCTACCGCAAGAGCGTCAACGGCATTGATCTCGCGGTGCCGGTGCGTCCCTGCAACAAGGACAACCGCGGCTGTATTCCCGGGTACATGGACGCCAACTCCCAGGAGTTGTCATCGCCGGAATTCAACAGCCGTCTCGATTTCCTGCGCGAGCTCTATGCCGATTTCGAGCTGCCCGTCGGCGATCGCACCCTTGCAGTCCGCGTCGGCCGCCAGCAGCTGGTCTGGGGGCGCACCGATCTGTTCCGCGTCCTCGATGTCGTCAACCCGGTCGATCTCTCGCGCAACAACATCTATGACGAGCTCGAAGACATCCGCATCCCCATGGGCATGCTGCGTCTCGACTACCGCATGGGTGCGGTCGGGCCGTTCGACGATCTGAACGTCCAGGGCGTCTGGACCTTCGAAGATTTCCGCCCCAACAATCTCGGCCAGGCCGGCGGCACCAACACCCCGCTCAACGCCGCCAACGTGTTCCGCGCGTTCAAGAACTGCTGGGACAATGGCTGTACCGTCAACAACTTCACGCCGAACGGCCTGCCGGTGAATTTCGGCCCGCATGAAATCGGTATCCGTCAGGCGGTGGTGCCGAGCGGCATCGCCCATGACACCTTCGGCGGCAAGGTCGAGGGCGAATTCAAGGGCGTCGGCTTCTCGCTCAACGCGCTGCAGTACCAGTCGCAGATGCCGAGCCTGCATGGCGGCATTTCTTCGGTCGATCCGTTCGGCCCGCCCGCCGGCAACCCGACCAACGCCGCGACGATCTATCCCTACTCGCTGGCCTTCGACATCCACTTCCCGCGCGTGACCCTGTGGGGCGCCTCGCTCGATTACGCCTCGGATCGTCTGGCCACCGCGTTCCGTCTCGAACTGGCCTATACCCAGGGTGAGGAATTCGCCAACACCGCCCGGCCGTCGTTGTTTTCGGCCTCGAACGTGTTCCGTTACGTCATCGGCGCCGACCGCAACACCTTCATCCGTTTCCTCAACCCGGATACGGCGTTCCTCATCAGCGGCCAGATCTTCGGTACCCATCTGCTGAACTATCAGCTCTACCAAGGTGCGCTCGGCCCCGTCGGCATGCCCGACTTCCAGGACAACTGGATCGGCACCCTGCTGGTCAAGGGCTGGTATCGCGGCCAGACGATCAGCCCGCAGATCAAGTTCGCGCATGACTTCAAGGCCAATGCCAGCGTGATCGAGCCGGCGCTCGACTACCTGCCGAGCAACAGCTGGAAGTTCACGCTCGGCGCCAATTGCAAGTTCGGCAAGGACAACAACTCGTTCGACGACAACTCGTCGGCCGCGCCCTACCCGAACATGGCTGCTGGCGGCAATCCCCAGGGCCCCTCGGCGGGCTGGGGTGGCATGCTGCCGCTCGGCATGTTCCGTACCGGCGTGCTCGGCATGGCGC
>CAIUCF010000528.1 GCA_903897565.1 uncultured Rhodospirillales bacterium
CGGCAAAGCCCGCGTTCTCTGAGAGAAATCCATAGCCGGGATGAATCGCCGCGGCGCCGCTCGCTTTTGCTACGGCGATGATCTGCGCACCATCGAGATAGGCGCCGCTCGGCACCTTGCCCTCCAGCTGCACAGCTTCGTCCGCCAAGCCGACATGAGGCGCCTTGCGATCCTCGTCGTGATAGACTGCGACGCTGGCGATCTCGAGCCGCCGCAGGGTCCGGATCACCCGGCACGCGATCTCACCGCGATTGGCGACGAGCACCTTGTCGAAGTACGCCATAGCCAAGCCATACGCCTTTAATGAATTTAACTCATTAAAATCGGATCACTTCGCCATTGTCAATCAAGCATTTTCATCGAAATGACCCGAAACGTTTCCAACGACGACGAGATTTTCCAACCGTCAAAGGGGCAAAGATTCGGTCGACAAGATGAGCAACACTCATTAACATCTTTCCAAAAGGCGTCGTGCGATCGACACCGAATTCCGAGGGGAGAGCCAGCAGAATGTCGTCCACAGAACCGCTCCTGCGTCGCAACGACGGCATGCGCTTCGACCTCCAGCCCGCCGAGCGCGAGGTTCTCGACGCCGCGGACCGCTTCGCCCGCAAGGAATTCTATCCCCTCGCCGCCCGCATGGATGCCGAGGAATGGTGGCCCGAGGATATCTTCCCCAAGATCGGCGAGGCCGGCTATTTCGGCATCACCGCATCGCCCGACGAAGGCGGCCTCGGCGCCGATCTGATGACCAGCGGCCTCGTGCTCCAGGCCTTCGGTCGCTGGAACCACGCCCTGGCGCTGAGCTGGGTCGCCCATGAGAACCTCTGCCTCAACAACATCGTCCGCAACGCCAGCCCGGCGCAGCGGCAGAAATACCTCCCCGCCCTGTGCAGCGGCGCCGCGATCGGCGCCCTCGGCCTGACCGAGCCCGGCGCCGGTTCCGACGCGCTCGGCTCGATGCGGACCACGGCGCGGCGCGAAGGCGACTTCTATATTCTCAACGGCACCAAGCTCTACATCACCAACGGCCCGGTCGCCGACGTGCTGCTGGTCTACGCCAAGACGGCGCCCGAACTCGGCCCCAAGGGTATTTCGGCCTTCATCATCGAGAAGGATTTCCCCGGCTTCAAGGTCGCGCAGAAGCTCGAAAAGATGGGCTTCCGCGGCAGCCAGACCGCGGAACTCGTCTTCGAGGATTGCCGGGTCCCGGCCGAGAACCTGGTCGGCCGAGAGAATGGCGGCGTCGGCATCGTCATGAGCGGACTTGATCTCGAACGCTCGATGATCTCGCCGCTCTGCCTCGGCATCTCCGAGCGCGCACTCGACCTCACCATCGACTACGCCAAGACCCGCCAGCAGTTCGGCAAGCCGATCTCCGAATTCCAGATGGTGCAGGCGAAGATCGCCGACATGTATGTCTGGGTCGAGACAATGCGGACGTTCAACTATCGCTGCCTCGAGGCCTGCAACGAGCTCGAAGTCGGCGGCGGCGGCCGCGGCATGATCCATGCGCTGACCGCGGCATCGGTCATGTACTCGGCCGAGACGATGGCCAAGGTGCTGTCGGAAGCGGTCCAAATCCATGGCGGCAGCGGCTATATCTGGGAATCCGAGATCAACCGGCTCTATCGCTCCAGCAAGCTGCTCGAAATCGGTGCCGGCACGACCGAGGTCCGCAAGATCATCATCGCCGACGAGTTGCTGAAATGAACGCAGAGGACCTCGACCCGATCTCGGACGATCTCGCCGACCGACCTACCAGCTTCGCCCCCGGCATGCTGGCCGGCAAGACCGTGCTGGTCTCGGGGGGCGGCAGCGGCATCGGTCAGGCCACGGCCTGGCTCGCCGCCCGACTCGGCGCCCGCGTCATCGTCACCGGCCGCAAGCGCGAGAAGCTCGACGCCGTCGCCGCCGCGATCGCGGCCAAGGGCTATGACGCCTGCGGCGAGGCCGTCGATATCCGCCAGCGCGATACAGTCGAGGCGTTGTTCGCCACCGTGAGCGCCAGCCATGGCGGCATCGATATCCTGATCAACAGCGCCGGTGGCCAGTTCCCGCAGGCCGCGATCGACTTCTCGCCCAAGGGCTGGCGCGCCGTGATCGAGACCAATCTCGACGGCACTTTCAACATGATGCAATGCGCCGCGCGGGCGTGGCGCGACCAGGGTCGCGGCGGCAGCATCGTCAATGTCGTGGTATCGCCACGCGGGCTGCACCATGTCGCCCATAGCTGCGCCGCGCGCGCCGGCGTCATCGCCTTCAGCGACGCGGTCTCGGTCGAATGGGCGCCGCTCGGCATCCGTGTCAATTGCGTCGCCCCCGGGACGATCCGCTCGGAAGGCTGGAAGGTCTACGCCGAAGAAGTCAGCCGGCGCTATCACAACGGCAACCCGATGCGCGCCGTCGGCGAGCCGTGGGATATCGCGGAAGCCTGCCTCTATCTCGCCGGACCCGCCGGCCGCTTCATCACCGGCGAGACGCTGCAGGTCACCGGCGGCGGCCACCACTGGGGCGAAATCTGGACGACGGACAAGCCGGCGCATTTCGTCGAGGCATCGCGCGCCTTCGATCCGTCCAAGAGTTAGGTGACGATTACGTTCTGCAGCAGGCCTTCCCAGGGGAACAAGGTCACGCCCTTCTCGTTGCGATCATAACCGAAATCGGTCGCAGCGGCCTTCTCGTAGGCGCGCCTGACCGCCGGCCGCGCGGCAATCGCATCGCGCCAGCGCAGGACGTTCGAATAGGCCTCGGTGCCCTCGCGCGGCTCCAGGTAGCTGATCCAGGGGAAGGTCGCCATGTCGGCGACCGAGTAGTCGCCGGCGATGTACGCGTGATCGGAAAGCTGGTCGTCGAGGACCCGCCACAGCGCGCTCCACATCTTAAAATAGCGATCGAATGCGTAGCTGTTGTCGAATTCCGGCGCGATCTTCGGCGCGAAGGCGAAGAAATGCCAGGCCTGACCACCGATCGGGCCGATCCCGCCCATTTGCCAGAACAGCCATTGCATCACCGTGCTGCGGCCCCGGAGATCTTTTGGCAGGAAGAGCCCCGACTTCTCCGCGAGGTATTGCAGGATCGCCCCGGACTCGAAGACCGTGAACGGCGCGCCACCGTCGGGCGGATCGTGATCGACGATCACAGGTACCTTGCCGGTATTGGCGCCGGCCAGCTGGGCGGAATCGCGGTGCACCCCCTGGCTGAGATCCACCGGAACGATGCGATAGGGCAGCGCCATCTCTTCCAGCGCGATGGCGACCTTGTAGACGTTCGGACTGGTCGCGAAATACAGGTCGATCATGGTGTGACTCCGTTTCGACTGCGTTGCGAGGTCCTAGGGCACCAGCTTACGCTCGAAGATCTGGGTCTCGATCTCCACAGTGTCCATGAACTCGACGACGTCGGTGATCGCGCCGTTCTCGACCCTAAGCACCATCGCGTAATGCGGCTGGTCGTAGGGCAACCCACCCGGGCTGATGCCATGCCCCGACGCCAGGGCGACGGCGCGGTTACCCTCGACGATCAGCTCCGAGAACGTCAGGGTCGGCGGCTGCTTGAAGCTGGACAAGCCCGGCACGAGCACCTCCAG
>CAIUCF010000529.1 GCA_903897565.1 uncultured Rhodospirillales bacterium
GGAAAGGGAGCGGCAAACTTGTCTTCCTCGACCGAAGACAGCCGAGCGGCGACGGTGTCTATGGGCAGCATCACCCCCATCCAAACCTTCCCCCCCTCAAGGGGGAAGGCTTTCCTCGAGCGCGGCGAGCCCTCTACACCACCTCGATGTTGTAGCCGATCTTGGGGAAATGCAGGATGACGTCGCCGACATCGGGGTCGCGGCGGTGGATCGAGACGGATTGGATCGTCGTGGCGACGAGGACGCCGGTGACGTTGACCTCGGCATAGTCGGCGGGCGAGATGCAGACCGGGGTGCCGGCGGGGAGGTCAAGCGGGTCGGTGGGGTCGACGCCGTTATGGGCGGCGGGCTGCGCGGCGCGGGCGATGTCGAGGGCGCGTTGCGGCTCCATCTCGGTGCGGGTGCCGTGACCAACGGCGGCGAGGCGGTCCTCCCAGGCAGCGAGCTGCGGATAGGGATCGTAGAGCGCCTTGGCCTCATCGGGCGCGAAGCGGCGCAGGAACCAGGGATCCCACATGGCGTGGATATCGGCGAGACCGGGCTTGTCGCCAGTCAGGAACTTGCGGCCGTCGGCCAGCTGCATCAGCAGGAACTCGGTGTGGGCGCGCAGGCGCGAGCGATAACCGGGCAGTTTCGGCCCAAGCTGGTCGGTGTCGAATTGCGTCATCCACATCTTCTTGCGGTCTTCGAAGAAATGCGCCGGCAATTGTACCTCGCCGCCGAACGGGTCGGCCGAGCCCATATAGATCGCGACCGAGGTCACGACATAGGGGCCGTTGGCCCAGCTGCCCAGCGCGTAGCCGAGGCCGGGATTGCCGTCGGGGAAGATCGTCGGGTTCGGATAGCGGCGCTCGAGTTCGGCGGCGATCAGCTGGGTATCGATATAGATATCGGCACCGATCTGCAGCACCGGGGTGCGGCGATAGCCACCGGTCAGCGGCATCAGGAACGGCTTGGGCATCGCCGAGGGCACGATCACCGAATGCCAGGCCAGGCCCTTGATGCCGAAAACCAGACGGATCTTTTCGGCAAACGGCGCTTCGTCGTAATGGTGGAGGATCAGCTCCGACATGGGATTCTCCCGTGGTTGCGGCGGTTGGCCCGCCTGTTTGGGTCGGTATCTCGGCGTCAGCTCAGGGCGAAGCCGACATAGCCGTTATCGGCTGATTCCCGGAACTTCTCGCTGTAGGTCGGCAGGCCGCCGGGGTAGTTGAGGATTTCGCGTGGCTTGCCGGGGACGTTGGAGCCCGTGTACCAGGAATCAACGGTCGGGATCAGGGTCTGGTTGGCGAGTTCGATGTTGTGCTGACGCCATGCCTCCTCGGCCGCTGGGGTCGCTTCGATTCGCGTGCGGCCGTGGGCACGGAGATCCTCGAGGATGCGGATCACCATATCGCCCTGCAGCTCGGCCGTGGTCGGCCCGTTCGACCAGCCGGACGGGCTTTGCGGGCCGTAGAGGATGAATAGGTTGGGATACCCCGCAGTCGACAGGCCGAGGAAGCTGCGCACGCCGCTGCGCCATTTCTCGGCGAGGCTCGGGCCGTCGCCGTTGCGCAGATCGATGCTCATGATGACGCCGGTCACGGCGTCGAAGCCGGTGCCCATGACGAGGATGTCGAGCGGATGGTCGCCGCTGGCGGTCCGTACGCCCTGCGGCGTGATCTCCTGGATCGGATCGGCCTTAATGTCGACGAGCTCGACATTGTCCTGGTCGAACAGGTCGTAATACCATTGCTCAAGCGAGACGCGCTTGCAGCCGAAGGGGTAGGGCGCCTGCATCGGCGCCAGCTTCTCCTGCAACACCGGATCCTTGATGCGCTGGCGCACCTTGTCGCGCCAGAATGCATAGGCAGCATCGTTGGCCTCCTGGTTGCTCAGCACATCCTCGAAATTCGCAAGCCAGAACAAAAACTTGCCGTTGGCCCACAGGTTTTCGAAGATGGCGAGGCGCTCCTCGGGCGAGACCGACATCGCGGAATGCTTGATGAACTCGTAGTCGTAGCCGCAATAGGTCGTCACACGCTTGCGGAACTTGGCGGCGTAGTCGTGCTTCATCACGTCTTGGGTCGCGACGTCGAGCTTGCGCTGATACATCGGCACCGCCATGACCGGGCTGCGCTGGAAAACCGTCAGATGCGCGGCCTCGCGGCTCGCTTCCTGGATCACCTGGACCGCGCTGCAGCCGGTGCCGATCACGCCGACCCGCTTGTTGCTGAAATCGAGGCCGCCCTGCGGCCACAGGCCCGTGTGGTGGCAGGCGCCGGCGAAGCTGTCGAGGCCCTTGAAGGCGGGGATGAAAGGCTTGGCGGCGAAGCCGGTGCACAGCGTGATGAACCTGGCGGCGACCGTGCTGCCGTCACTGGACTTGACGATCCAGCGCCGCTCCTTCTCGTCGAAGCGGGCGGCCTCGACGCGGGTGTTGAAGCGGACGTCCTTGCTGAGGTCGAGCTTGTGATCGACGTGGCGGAAATACGCGCGGAGCTCCTCCCAGGATGGGTAGAGCTCCTTCCAGTTCCAGTCGCGCCAAAGGTCCTCGCGCGAATATTGGTACAGGCTGCAATCGGTATCGACGCGGGCGCCGGGATAGCAGTTCCAGTACCAGATACCGCCGAGTTCGGCGCCGGCTTCGTGGATGCGGGCGGTAAAGCCGAGCTCGCGGGCGCGGAACAGCTGGTAGACGCCGGCGAAGCCGCCGCCGACGATGAGAACGTCGAGTTCATCGATGGGTTGTTCGTGCTGCGCCATCCCGGTTTCCTTCTTTATTGCCGCCGGCGCGCCGCGTCTCGCGGCGGCCCGGCTGTTGCTTCCGGAGTTGAATTAGTTTGCCATACTAATCAGGGCGCAGTCACCGCTTCCCGCTCTCCGGATCAACGGGATCGCGCGGTTCCATCCGCGGGCGGCGATGCGTCCCGAGGCGCCAGTCGCCCCGCGGCCCCGGCCCGCGCGCCTGTCGCCGGCTCGAGTGTTCCGGCGCGGCCGAGCCCGAACGCGGGCATGTTGACGTAGACGCTTTCGTAGGTGCCGGCGGACGCCATGTAGGTCTCGTGCCAGACGCCGACGCTGCCATCGGTGCCGATCGCCCGATTGAACGCGGCCCAGGCCGGCAGATGCTGGGAGTCCCGTGCCTTGGCGTAGTCGAGCAAGTGCGGCAGCGACCGCCAGTACTGGACCATCAGCGTGGTGCGGCCGAACCAGCTCTCGTGGCTGAGCAGGCCCAGTTCCGGCCGGGCATAAAGCTCGTGGAGCATTCTCGACATGGCCAGGAACACCGGGAGATAGCGGTCCGGGCGGAGGGGCCGGTTTACCCGCATGCCGATGAGGAAGACGACGAAGTCACCCTCGATGCCGGCTGTCAGTCTCGCGCGATTGATCATGCCATGCTCCCGGGCCGCGATCCGTCCTCTTACCCGTCCGATTGTCGGCGCGATCGATCGGTCAGGCTCGGACGATCGGCCGACGACCGGACGCCTGCGAGACGGTCGGGCACTGCTTGATCATGACCATGATTTCTTCAATATCAATACATTAATTGCGGTCTGTGGATGTTTCGGGCCGCTGGCATACCCCTTGCTATCATCGGACCAATGAACAAACGTCCGGTCATTCATGGCCGGGCCGGACGGTGCCGATCACCAAGATCGGGACCGACGACAAGATCGGCCTTCGGGCCGGCTCGAGAGAGGGAACGAGAAGCATGGCATTGGAAATCAATATCGATAACGGCGGGACTCTGACCGATATCTGTATCTTTCAGAACGACGAGGTCAGTCGCGCCAAGGTCGTGACGACCCCCTACGACCTCAGCAAGTGTTTCTTCGACGGCCTCAAGAAGGCGTCGGCAGTGGTCTATGGCGACGAGAACCTCGGCCGCCTGCTCGAAGAGGTGGACGTGATCCGCTATTCGACGACCCAGGGCACCAACGCGCTGGTCGAGCGCAAGGGCCCACGGCTCGGCCTGCTGCTGTCCGCCGGCTCGACCGTGCCGGAGAAGATGAAGGCCGAGGACCCGGAGGTCTACGAGGCCCTGGTCGGTACCCGGGTCGCGACCATCGACCAGACGACGCTCGGCAGCGAGGACGGCGAACTCGAAGTCGTCCGCCTGATCAACGCCCTGACCGCGGCGGGCGCCAACCGCATCATCGTCAGCCTCGACGGCGTCAGCTTCGAGAGCGACGAGCAGAACCTGTTCAAGGTCGTGCTGCGGCGCTATCCCCGCCACCTGCTCGGCGCGGTGCCGATCCTGTGCGGCAGCGACCTGACCTGCGACCTCGATCCGGTGCGCCGAACCTGGACTGCGGTGCTGAATTCCTTCCTGCACCCGGCGATGGAGAAGTTCCTCTACAACGCCGAGAACGGCTTGCGCGTCTTCCGTACCAAGCAGCCGCTGCTGATCTTCCGCAATGACGGTGACGCCTCGCGCGTCGCCAAGACCACGGCGATCAAGACCTACTCCTCGGGGCCGCGTGGCGGCATGGAGGGCATGCGCAGCTACGCCGCAACCTACGGCATCGACGATGTCGTCGCGATCGATGTCGGCGGTACCACCACCGATATCGGCCAGATCAAGCACGGCAAGATCAGCAGCCGTCGGCGCGGCCATGTCGAGGGCATCGAAATCTCCTTCCCCCTGACCGACGTGCTCAGCGTCGGCGCCGGCGGCAGCTCGGTCTTCCGGGTCCGCGATGGCGAGGTCACGGTCGGCCCCGACAGTGTCGGCGCCTTGCCGGGTCCGGCGAGCTTCGGCCGCGGCGGCACCGAGGCGACTATCACCGACGCCAGCGTGCTGATCGGCTTGCTCGATCCCGGCTCGTATTTCGGCGGCGGCTTGCACCTCGATGTCGAGCGCGCCAAGGCCGCGATCCTGCGCAATGTCGCCGAGCCGCTGGGCCTGACGCTCGAGAACGCGCTGCTGACGA
This sequence comes from uncultured Rhodospirillales bacterium, assembly GCA_903897565.1. GTDB lineage: Bacteria > Pseudomonadota > Alphaproteobacteria > ATCC43930 > CGMCC-115725 > CAIXXC01. The sequence goes on from CAIUCF010000529.1 coordinate 4,917, forward strand.
TGCTGGTGGCGCTCGAGAAGAAGATCGCCCATGACGTCGCCGCGTTCACCGAGATTTCGGCCGACACGGTGCTGCTGGCTTTCGGCGGCGCCGGCCCGCTCAATGCCTGCGGGGTCGCCGATCAGCTGAAGCTGAAGCGGGTCGCCATCCCGAAGATGGCGGCGATCTTCAGCGCCTTCGGCATCGGCTCCTGCGCGGTGGCGCAGCATTACGCCGCCGTGCTGCGCGATCGCAGCGCCGCCGGTCTCAAGTCGGTGTTGGCGGAACTCGAAGCCAAGGCCGCCCGCGACATGTTCGCCGAGGGCGCAGGTAGCGGCGACTACACGCTTACCCGCCGCCTTGTCGTCACCAAGGGCGGCGTCGAGACCGTGGTCGCGCTTGCCGATGACGGCGCGTTCCCGGCCGCCGTGACCGGGGCGGATTCGGTCGAAGTCGAGCTCAGCGCGGCCAAGGCGATGACCAGCCGCGCCCTGACCAAGGGCAGCATCAAGCGCGGCGTGACCGCCAAGCCGGATGGCAGCCGCAACCTGCTGCTGGCTGACGGCCAGTGGCACGATGTCCCGCTCTACAAGCTGTCCTCGCTGACCCATGGCGCCCATGCGTCCGGCCCGGCCGTCGTCGAGGACGAATATTTCACGGCATGCGTGCTGAGTGGCTGGGATTTCGTCATCAGCGATCTCGGCGACATCTTCCTGGAAAAGAGGTAAGAAAAATGAAAGTCCTCATGACGGAATACCTCCGTATCGATCTCGACAAAGAGACCTGGGAGTGCCGCGTCTGCGACCATGAAATCGGTCCGGCGACGACGAACTACAAGGAAGGGATGCTGGTCTATGACCGCAACCCGCGCGACATCCATCCGCCCGTGATCGATCCCGAGCGCTACGAATACACGTTCAGCCCCGACCCGGAATGGATCCGGATCCTCGAGTATTACTGCCCGTCCTGCGGCACGCAGGTCGAGGCGGAATACGCGATCCCGGGCCATCCGCCGCTCTACGACATGGAAATCGACCTGCCGGCGCTGAAGGCGCAGTGGTCCAAGCGCGACGAGGTCAAGGAGCCGGTGGTCGGACCCGATGTCGGGCCCAACCTCGGCCATCACCACGGCCACAAGCACTGATCCCGACCGGCATTGTCGAACGCAGCCCGATGAACGCTCCACGATATTCTTCCTCAATCGTCATCCCCGCGAAGGCGGGGATCCGTGCCGCCGACGGCGGGGTGGTTGATGGATGGACCCCCGCCTTCGCGGGGGTGACGGCAAATGGTGGGTTCTCGGGGACTGGTTCCACGGCCGATCGAGCGGGGCTTCAGGGCTCCTGAACGTCAAACA
>CAIUCF010000530.1 GCA_903897565.1 uncultured Rhodospirillales bacterium
CACACACCAAGTTCCAGGCCGAAGCCTACATCCTGACGAAGGAAGAGGGTGGCCGTCACACGCCGTGCTTCACCAACTACCGTCCGCAGTTCTACTTCCGCACGACGGATGTGACCGGGCTGGTGACGTTGCCGGAAGGCACCGAGATGGTGATGCCTGGCGACAATGTTCAGGTCGAGGTCGAGTTGATCGCCCCGATCGCGATGGATGAGGGTCTGCGCTTCGCGATCCGTGAAGGCGGCCGTACGGTCGGCGCCGGCGTCGTCGCGAAGATCCTGAAGTAGTTCGATAAAGCGTAAGCGTCGGGGCTTCGGCCCCGGTGTGACTTAAGGGTCCCGATGGCACCTTCCCCGTGGTTGGGGGCAGCCATTCAACAAGGACAGGGATGGGGACGACGGCCTTCATTGGTTCCGCCGCCCCCCTCTCCCGAGAGTGAGAAGAGTTTGGTAATGGATAGTCAAAGCATCCGCATCCGCCTCCGGGCGTATGATCATCGCGTGCTCGACCAGTCGACCAGCGAGATCGTGAATACCGCGAAGCGGACCGGCGCCCGTGTGCGCGGTCCCATCCCGCTGCCGACGCGAATCGAAAAGTTCACGGTTCTCCGGTCGCCGCATATCGACAAGAAGTCGCGCGAGCAGTTCGAAATCCGCACGCACAAGCGGGTTCTCGACATCGTCGATCCGACTCCGCAGACGGTGGACGCGCTGATGAAGCTCGACCTCGCCGCTGGCGTCGACGTCGAAATCAAGATCTGACGATAAGCGCGGGCGAGAATCACCATGCGTACAGGACTCATTGCACAGAAGGTGGGGATGACCCGCCTATTCACCGCGACGGGCGATCATGTCCCCGTGACGGTGCTCAAGGTCGACAACTGCCAGGTCGTGGCCGTGCGGCGCGTCGATACCGACGGCTACACCGCGCTGCAGCTCGGCGTCGGTAGCGTCAAGGCGAAGAACGTGTCGAAGGCGGAGCGCGAGCGCTTTGCCAAGGCCAACGTTCTGCCGAAGCGCAAGCTGGTCGAGTTTCGCGTCTCCGAAGAGGCGCTGCTGGATGTCGGCACCGAAATCTCCGCCGAGCATTTCCTGCCCGGTCAGTTCGTCGACGTGACGGGCACGACCATCGGTAAGGGCTTCGCCGGCGGCATGAAGCGCCATAATTTCGGCGGTTTGCGGGCAACTCACGGCGTTTCGGTCTCGCACCGCAGCCTGGGTTCGACCGGTCAGCGCCAGGATCCCGGCAAGACCTTCAAGAACAAGAAGATGGCGGGCCACATGGGTGTGGTCCGGGTGACGACCCAGAACCTCAAGATCGTGTCGACCGATGCCGAGCGGGGCCTGATCCTCGTTCAGGGCGCGGTTCCCGGTCATGACGGCGGTTTCGTGACGCTGAAGGATGCGGTCAAGCGCAAGGCGCCGGAGAACGTTCCGTTCCCGGCCGCGGTGCGCAGCGCCCATGTCCCGGCCGTCATTGAGGACGCGGTCGTTGAGAACGACGTGGTCGCGGACGTCGCCGAAGAGAAGGGCGAGTAACATGAAGTTGGCAATCACCAACCTGGACAACCAGGAAGTCGGCTCGATCGAGCTCTCGGAGACCGTGTTCGGCCTTCCGGTGCGCAAGGATCTGCTGGCGCGCATGGTCAACTACCAGCTCGCCAAGCGCCGGGCCGGTACGCATTCGACCAAGGAAATCGGTGACGTTTCCGGTCGTCGCGCCAAGCCGTACAAGCAGAAGGGCACCGGCCGCGCCCGTCAGGGCAGCCTGCGTTCGCCGCAGTTCCGCGGCGGCGCGATCATCTTCGGGCCGCATCCGCGCAGCCATGCATTCGATCTGCAGAAGAAGGTCCGCAAGCTCGCGCTGAAGACGGCGCTGTCGGCCAAGCAGGCCGAAGGCAAGCTGATCGTGCTCGACCAGGCCGCGATCGACCAGCCGAAGACGAAGTTGCTCGCAGAGCGTTTCGCCACGCTCGGCTGGAACTCGGTCCTGATCATCGATGGCCCGGAGCTGAACGAAGGTTTCGCCCGTGCCGCCCGCAACATTCCGCTGGTCGACGTGCTGCCGCAGCAGGGGGCGAATGTCTATGACATCCTCCGCCGCGACACGCTGGTTCTGACCCAGGCCGCCGTCGAGCACCTGGAGGCTCGCCTGAAATGAGCAGATTTCGCGTAATCCTCAACGCCACGCCGACCGTGTCGGCAGAGCGGCTTTACGACATCGTCCGTTCTCCGGTCATCACCGAGAAGGCGACGCTGGGGTCGGAGCATAATCAGGTGACGTTCCGCGTTCCGCTGGACGCCACCAAGCGCGAGATCAAGCTCGCTGTCGAAACCCTGTTCAAGGTCAAGGTCGTTGCGGTCAACACGCTGCGCACCCTGGGCAAGACCAAGCGGTTCCGCGGCAAGCTCGGCAAGCGAGTCGATGGCAAGAAAGCGATGGTTACCCTCGTCGAGGGTTCCCGCATCGATGTGACCACGGGAATCTGAGACCATGGCGCTGAAGACATTCAAACCGACGACGCCGTCACAGCGGCAACTCGTCATCGTCGACCGCAGCGAGCTGTGGAAGGGCAAGCCGGTCAAGGAATTGACCGAGGGCCTTCGCAGCCATGGCGGCCGCAACAACACCGGTCGCATCACGATGCGGCACCGCGGTGGTGGCCACAAGCAGCGTTACCGCCTGGTCGACTTCAAGCGGACCAAGGGCGATATGCCGGCGACGGTCGAGCGGCTCGAGTATGATCCCAACCGGACGGCGTTCATCGCCCTGGTGCGGTATCAGGACGGCGAGCTCAGCTACATCCTCGCGCCGCAGCGCCTGAAGGCCGGCGATTCCGTGGTTTCCGGCGAAAAGGTCGACGTGAAGCCCGGCAACGCGATGCCGCTGAAGAACATCCCGGTGGGCACGATCGTGCACAACGTCGAGCTCCGCCCAGGCAAGGGCGGCCAGCTGGCCCGTGCCGGCGGCACCTATGTCCAGCTGGTCGGTCGTGACTCGGGCTATGCGCTGCTGCGCTTGGCCTCGGGTGAAGTTCGCATGGTTCGCGGCGAGTGCATGGCGTCGATTGGCGCGGTGTCCAATGCGGATCACCAGAACATCGTGATTGCGAAGGCCGGGCGTTCGCGCTGGCTGGGCCGTCGTCCGAGTGTCCGCGGTGTTGCCATGAACCCGATCGACCATCCGCATGGTGGTGGTGAAGGGCGCAGCTCGGGAGGCCGTCATCCGGTTACTCCCTGGGGCAAGCCGACCAAGGGCAAGAAGACTCGTCATAACAAGTCGACCGACAGACTCATCGTCCGTCGGCGCACTGTAAAGTAACGGAGACCGGATCGTGGCACGTTCCGTCTGGAAGGGTCCCTTCGTCGATGGCTATCTGCTGAAGAAGGCAGAGAAGTCCCGCGCGTCTACCCGCAATGAAATCATCAAGACCTGGTCCCGTCGTTCGACCATCTTCCCGCAATTCGTGGGTCTGACGTTCGGCGTGTACAATGGTCACAAGTTCATCCCGGTGATCGTTACCGAGAACATGATCGGTCACAAGCTCGGCGAGTTCGCGCCGACCCGTACCTTCTACGGGCACGCGGCCGACAAGAAAGCGAAGAGGGGCTGATCGATGAGCAAACCGGCAGCACCCCGTCGCGTCGGCGAAACGGAGGCCGCGGCATACGCCACGGCGATCCGTACCAGCCCGCGCAAGCTTAACCTGGTCGCCCAGATCATCCGCGGCAAGAGCGCCCAATCCGCGCTCGCCGAGCTCACCTTCTCGCCGCGCCGCATCGCGCGCGACGTCAAGAAGGTGCTGCAGTCGGCGATCGCCAATGCCGAAAACAACCACCAGCTCGACGTCGATCGTCTCTACGTGAAAGAGGCGACCGTGGGCCGAGCCCTGGTGATGAAGCGGTTCCATGCCCGCGGCCGTGGCCGTTCGGCGGGAATCCAGAAGGCGTTCAGCAATCTGACCGTCATCGTCCGCGAGCGTGACGAGGAGCAGGCGTAATGGGTCAAAAGATCAATCCGATCGGGCTTCGGCTCGGCATCAACCGTACCTGGGACAGCCGCTGGTTTGCCCGCAAGGACTACGGCAACCTGCTTCATGAAGACCTGCGCCTGCGCAAGTACCTGATGACGCGTCTGGTCCAGGCCGGCATCGCCCGTGTCGTGATCGAGCGCGCCGCCAAGAAGACCCGCGTGACGATCCACAGCGCCCGTCCGGGCGTCGTGATCGGCAAGAAGGGTGCGGACATCGAGAAGCTCCGTCTCGAGCTCGCGAAGATGACGACGAGTGAGGTCAGCCTCAATATCGTCGAAATCCGCAAGCCCGAGCTCGACGCCAAGCTGATCGCCGACAGCATCGCCCAGCAGCTGGAGCGCCGCGTGGCGTTCCGCCGTGCGATGAAGCGGTCGGTGCAGTCGGCCATGCGCCTCGGCGCGCAGGGCATCCGGATCAACTGCTCCGGGCGTCTCGGCGGCGCGGAAATCGCGCGCATGGAATGGTACCGCGAAGGTCGCGTGCCGCTGCATACGCTGCGCGCCGATGTCGATTACGGCGTCGGGACGGCCAAGACCACCTACGGCACCTGCGGTGTCAAGGTTTGGGTCTTCAAGGGTGAGATCATGGCCCACGATCCGATGGCATCGGAGAAGCGGGCAGAGTTGAGCGCACCTGGCGAGCGGCCGGAGCGGGCGCCGCGCGGCTAAGGCCGGCGGTTAGTTTTGACGGAATAACGGCACCGTCGGGTTCGCCCGGCGGTGTGTTCCAAGGTTTTGTTGAAGGGGCGATGAGCCATGCTTAGTCCAAAGCGGACCAAGTTCCGGAAGGCGTTCAAGGGACGCATTCACGGTCTGGCAAAGGGTGGTACCGATCTGAATTTCGGCGCCTATGGTATGAAGGCGACGGAGCCGGGTCGTGTGACCGCGCGTCAGATCGAAGCCGCGCGTCGCGCGATCAGCCGGCATATCCGCCGCGTTGGCCGCGTCTGGATTCGTATTTTCCCGGACGTTCCGGTGTCCAGCAAGCCCGCCGAAGTCCGGATGGGTAGCGGCAAGGGAACGCCCGAGTATTGGGTGTGCCGGGTAAAGCCGGGCCGGATCATGTTTGAGCTCGATGGCGTACCGGCCGATACGGCCCGGGAGGCGTTCAGTCTGGCGGCTGCGAAGCTGCCGATTTCCGCCCGGTTCGTGCAGCGCCTCGGCGAAGGGGTATGACGATGGCGAAGGCTAGCGACGTTCGGGCCAAGACCCCCGACGAATTGAAGACTGATCTGGTCAGCCTGAAGAAGGAGCAGTTCAACCTGCGCTTCCAACGGGCGAGCGGGCAGCTCGAGAACACCGCGCGGGTGCGTGTCATCCGTCGCGATATCGCCCGGATCAAGACGGTCCTCAACGAGCGCGCCGCCAAGGCCGGCGCGGGGGAGTAAGACGATGCCCAAGCGCATTCTGCAGGGCCAGGTAGTCAGCGACGTTCAGGACAAGACCATCGTGGTCCGGGTCGAACGCCGCGTGATGCACCCGGTGTACAAGAAGTTCATCACGCGTTCGAAGAAGTACGCGGCGCATGACGAGGACAACCATTTCAAGACCGGCGACACTGTCCGTATCCAGGAGTGCCGTCCGATCTCGAAGAACAAGAGCTGGGTCGTACTGACGGACGAAGCGTCCGCCGTCGCGACGTCAGGGGAGTAGTCGTATGATCCAGATGCAAACCAACTTGGACGTGGCCGACAACAGCGGGGCCCGCCGGGTGCAGTGCATCAAGGTGCTCGGTGGTTCCAAGCGCCGCTTCGCAGCGGTCGGCGACATCATTGTCGTGTCGATCAAGGAAGCGATTCCGCGGGGCCGCGTGAAGAAGGGTGACGTTCATCGTGCGGTTATCGTCCGCACGGCGAAGGAAATCCGCCGCATCGATGGCAGTGCCATCCGCTTTGACCGCAATGCCGCCGTTCTGATCAACAAGCAGAACGAGCCGATCGGCACGCGCATCTTCGGGCCCGTGACGCGCGAACTGCGCGCCAAGAAGTTCATGAAGATCGTCAGCCTGGCGCCGGAGGTGCTCTAACCATGGCCGCTAAGATCAAGAAGGGCGACAAGGTCGTCGTCATCACCGGTCGCGACAAGGGCAAGACCGGGGAAGTCCTCAAGGTCTTCCCGTCCGAGTCCCGCGTGATCGTGCAGGGCGTGCACATCGCCAAGCGCCACACCAAGCCTTCGGGCGCTGGCGGCGCCGGCGGCATCATCGAGAAGGAAGCGACGATCCACGTGTCGAACGTTTCCCATATCGATCCGAAATCCAACGAGCCGACGCGCGTCGGGTTCAAGACCCTGGATGATGGTAGCAAGGTCCGCTTCGCCAAGCGGTCCGGCGAAGTCATCGACCGGTGAGGCAGAGCATGACCACACGATTCCAGGAACTCTACGAGACCAAGGTCCGCGCCGCGCTGACCGAGGAATTCGGCTACGCCAATCCGATGGAAGTGCCGAAGATCGAGAAGATCGTCATCAACATGGGCGTCGGCGAAGCGGTGCAGGATTCGAAGAAGATCGAAGCCGCGCTGCGTGAGCTGACCGCGATCGCCGGCCAGCGGCCGGTCGTCACCAAGGCGAAGAAGTCGATCGCGACCTTCAAGCTGCGCGAATTCATGCCGGTCGGCATCAAGGTCACGCTCCGCCGTGACAAGATGTACGAATTTCTCGATCGCCTGATCACCATCGCCCTGCCGCGCGTCCGCGATTTCCGCGGCGTCAACGGCAAGAGCTTCGACGGCCGCGGCAACTATGCCCTTGGCCTCAAGGAGCAGCTGGTTTTCCCGGAAATCGACTACGACAAGGTCGATCAGGTCCGCGGCATGGACATCATCATCGTCACCACGGCGAAGACCGATCAGGAAGCCAAGTCGCTCCTGAAGGGCTTCCAGATGCCGTTCGTCAACTGATCGCGGGAAGAGGTATCCGAACATGGCAAAAACTTCCGCAATCATGAAGAACAAGCATCGCGAGAAGCTCGTCGCGGCGAACGCAAACCGGCGCGCGGCCCTGAAGAAGGTCGCGACCGATCGCGATGCCGATCCGGAGCAGCGCTTCCTGGCGCAGATCAAGCTGGCGGCCCTGCCGCGCAACAGCTCTGCGACGCGGGTTCGCAATCGCTGCGAGCTCAGCGGCCGTCCGCGGGCGTTCTATCGTAAGTTCAAGTTGTCGCGCATTGCATTGCGCGAACTCGCTTCGGCCGGCCAGATCCCTGGCGTCGTCAAGTCGAGCTGGTAAGGGAGAACGGCAATGACCATGAGCGATCCCTTGGGGGATATGCTGACACGCATCCGCAACGCACAGCGGGCGCGGTCAACCAAAGTCAAGTCGCCCGCTTCCCGGGTTCGCGCGAGCGTTCTGGAAGTGCTGAAGCGCGAAGGCTACATCCGCGGTTACTCGCATGTGGACATCCGTCCCGGCGTCGCGGAACTGCATATCGAGCTGAAGTACCTGGATGGCGAGCCGGTGATCAAGGAGATCAACCGCGTCTCGAAGCCGGGCCGTCGGGTCTATTCCAAGATCGACGATCTGCCGAAGGTGTATAACGGGCTTGGCATTGCCATCCTGTCGACGCCGCGCGGCGTGTTGTCGGATATCGAGGCTCGCGCTGCCAATGTTGGCGGCGAAGTCCTCTGCCGCGTATTCTGAGGAAGCGTCGTCATGTCGCGTATCGGAAAATATCCCGTTCCCGTCCCCGCCGGTGTCAGTGTCGTCATCAACGACCAGATCCTGACGGCCAAGGGCAAGCTCGGTGAATTGTCGCTGTCGATCTCGGGCGAGGTTACCGCCACGCTCGAAGACAACAGCGTCGTCGTTCGCCCCGCCAATGACGGCAAGCGTGCCCGTACCCTGTGGGGAACGACCCGCAGCCTCGTCAACAACCTGGTGACGGGTGTGTCGACGGGCTTCGCGGTCTCGCTGGAAATCAACGGCGTCGGCTATCGTGCGGCGGTTCAGGGCGATATCCTGAACCTGCAGCTGGGCTACAGCCATGACATCCAGTTCCCGATTCCGGACGATGTGAAAATCGTCTGCGAGAAGCCGACTTCCATCACCGTCTCCGGCGCTGACAAGCAGCGCGTCGGTGCGGTCGCCGCGAAGATCCGGTCGTATCGTGGCCCCGAGCCCTACAAGGGCAAGGGCGTCAAGTACGCGACCGAGACGATCCGGCGCAAGGAAGGCAAGAAGAAGTAAGGATCGGAATCATGGAGACACCCAAGACCCTATTTGCGCGCCGCGAACAACGCGTCCGCTCGCGCATCCGCAAGACTGCAGGCGACCGCCTCCGTCTTTCCGTGTTCCGGTCCTCGAAGCATATCTACGCCCAGGTCATCGACGATGCCGGCGGCCGTACGGTCGTCGCCGCGTCCTCGATCGACAAGGGCCTCAAGGGCGAGCTGAAGACCGGCGCCGACATTGCCGCCGCGATTGCGGTTGGCAAGCTGGTGGCCGA
>CAIUCF010000531.1 GCA_903897565.1 uncultured Rhodospirillales bacterium
CGCTGGCGTCCCACCGTGGCAAGTTGCCAGCAGCCGGATCTCGCCGTCGATCGACTGATTCTGATCCATGACAATCATGCCGCCGCGCTCGCGACGACCATCACTCGCGATATTGCGCGAATCTCGCCCGTGACCGAAGTCGTCCCGACCCTGATGAATCTGCGCAATCCGTGGGATTTCGAGGAAGTCTACGGCGCGATGCACGCGTTCGCCCGCGGCTATCGCTTCGATCCGGAGGCCGAGGAATATCTCGTCAATATCACCACCGGCAGTCACGTCGCCCAGATCTGCTGGTTTCTGCTCGTGGAGGCGCATTACATTCCCGCACGCTTGCTGCAGTTGTCCCCGCCTCGGCGCGACGACCCGGTCGCCGGGCAGCATTCGATCATCGACCTCGATCTGTCCCGATACGACCGCATCGCACGGCGCTTCCGCGTCGAGCGCGACGAGGGCAGTTCGTTCCTGAAATCGGGTATCGCCACCCGCAACGCGGCGTTCAATGCCATGATCGACAGGATCGAACAGATCGCGATCCGGTCACGATCGCCTTTGCTGCTGACCGGCCCCACCGGCGCCGGAAAGTCGCTGCTGGCGCGCCGAATTCATGAGCTGAAGCGGGCCCGGCACCAGGTCGCGGGCGGTTTCGTCGAGGTAAACTGTGCCACCTTGCGCGGCGAGAACGCGATGTCGACCCTGTTCGGTCACGTCCGCGGCGCCTTCACCGGCGCGGTCGCGGCACGTCCGGGTCTCTTGCGCACCGCGGATAAGGGGATCCTGTTCCTCGACGAAATCGGTGAATTGGGCCTCGACGAGCAGGCCATGATCCTGCGCGCGATCGAGGACAAGCGCTTTTTACCGGTGGGTTCCGATCGGGAAGTGGCGAGCGAGTTCCAGCTCATCGCCGGCACCAATCGCGACCTCGCCGCCGCCGTTGCCGCAGGCCGATTTCGCGAGGATCTCCTAGCTCGTCTCAACATCTGGACTTTCGAACTTCCCGGGTTGCGGCAACGCCCCGAGGATATCGAGCCCAATATCGAATTCGAGCTGGCGCGCCATGCGGAGCCGGGTGGCGGTCTGGTGACGTTCAATCGCGAGGCCAGGGCCAAATTCGTCGCCTTCGCCACCGCACCGGACGCGTCGTGGAGCGCCAATTTCCGCGACCTGGGCGCCGCCATTACCCGAATGGCCACGCTCGCCCCCGGCGGCCGTATCGACGAGGCTACGGTGGCCGAAGAGATCGTCCGGCTGCGCCAGTCCTGGCGCCGTCCCGGCAACGTGGAGGACGGGTTGGAGACGTTGCTGACGCCGGAGCAGCTCGCGGAGATCGACCCCTTCGACCGCGTCCAGCTCGCCGAGGCGGTCCGCGTCTGTCGGGCCTCGTCCTCGGTCAGCGAGGCCGGACGCGGATTGTTCGCGGCGTCGCGAAACCGTCGCGGCACCACCAACGATGCGGACCGCCTGCGCAAGTACCTCGCCCGCTTCGGGTTGGATTGGGCAGCAATCCGCGCCTGAGACGGTTGATCGCGCCGTACCGTTTTGGCTTAGCGCCACCGCAACGACGCCGTAAGCTGTAGCGATGAGCTCAAGCCCTGCCCTCGAAGACTTCCTCGCCCGTCACAAGCGGCTGTTCATCCTCACCGGTGCCGGCTGCAGCACCGATTCCGGGATTCCCGATTACCGCGACGCCGACGGCAATTGGAAGCGCTCGCCGCCGGTGACCTATCAGGCCTTCATGGCCGACGCGGGGACGCGGCGGCGCTACTGGGCGCGCAGCCTGATCGGCTGGCAGCGCTTCGGCAAGGCCGGCCCGAACGGCGCCCATCGCGCCTTGGCCCGGCTCGAAGCCCGTGGGTTGGTCGAGATGCTGCTGACTCAGAATGTCGACCGCCTGCACCAGGCCGCGGGCAGCGAGCGGGTGATCGACCTGCATGGCCGGCTTGATCTCGTGCGCTGCATGGCCTGCGAGCGGCGGACGCCGCGCCAGGAAATGCAGGAGCGGCTGATCCGGCTCAACCCCGGCTGGGTCGAGCTTGCGGCCGGCATCGCCCCCGACGGCGACGCCGATCTCGAGGATGTCGATTTCGCCGGCTTCACGGTGCCGTTCTGCATGTCCTGCGACGGACTGCTGAAGCCGGACGTGGTGTTCTTCGGCGAGAACGTGCCGCGCGAGCGTGTCGAGACCGCCCGCGACCACCTTGCCAGGGCCGACGCCATGCTGGTCGTCGGCTCCTCGCTGATGGTCTATTCCGGCTTCCGCTTCGTCGACGCCGCCGCGCGGGCCGGCA
>CAIUCF010000532.1 GCA_903897565.1 uncultured Rhodospirillales bacterium
AGAACATGCTCGTCATCAATCCCGATGAATGCATCGATTGCGGCGTCTGCGAGCCCGAATGCCCGGCGGAAGCGATCGTGCCCTCGAACCACCCCGATGCCGACAAGTGGCTCGAGACGAATCGCGAATACGCCGATAAGTGGCCGAACGTGACGCGCAAGATCGACGCGCCCTCGGATGCCGACAGCTGGAAGGGCGTCGCCGACAAGTTCGCCAAGCACTTTTCCGCGAATCCCGCCAAGCGCTGAGCCGCGCGAACGGCCGCGGCGCTCCTGAAGCACCGCGCCGTTTCGTCACAAAACTGCCTCATGGAAGCCATGCCCGGCCGGTATGGTGCTAGGCTGGCCTTGTGCCGCGAAGAGTGGTATAAGCTTTCATCTGGATTGTGTGAGCCAAGGGCTCAGCCTGTTTTCGTTCCCGTCGTCCCGCTCCTCGATGGTATCGGCGCCAAAGCGCCGGTAGCTGGGGTTCGTGACGGCGATTTGTCAGGCATTTCCGACCAGGACTTAGATTGTGTCGAGAGCATCGGATGTCGGATAAACTCGTATTCACCCAAGGTGATCATGTCGTCTACCCCAGCCACGGGGTGGGCAAAATCCTGAGCATCGAGATCCAGGAGATCTCGGGCTATTCGCTCAGCGTCTATGTCGTGCATTTCGATAAGGATCGCATGACCTTGCGGGTGCCCGTCGCCAAGGCCAAGGGCTCCGGCCTGCGCCGCCTGTCGACGCAGAAGGAAATGGCGAGCGCGCTCGCCAAGCTCAAGGGCCGCTCCAAGGCCAAGCGCACCATGTGGAGCCGCCGCGCCCAGGAATACGAGGCGAAGATCAATTCCGGCGACCCGGGCTCGATCGCCGAAGTGGTGCGCGACCTCTACCGCAACACCGGACAACCGGACCAATCCTATAGCGAGCGGCAGATCTACCAGGCCGCGCTCGATCGGCTCGTCCGCGAATTCGCCGCCGTCGAAGCGATCGACGAGCAGACGGCGACCGAGCGCCTCGAGCAGATGCTGAACGCTGCCTGAGCCCACGATCCGGGGAACGCCGAGGACCATAGTTTCGGATGGCATCGGCGCCCCCTCATAGCCCGTCCCGCTTTGCCACGCTCGTCAACCGCCCGCGCGTCTGGGCGGTAGCGTCGATCCACGCCGATCTGAAGCGCCTGCAGACGGCACACGACGCGCTCGAGCAGCGGCTGCAGCCGCGTGATGGCCTCGTCTATCTCGGCAACATGATCGGCCGCCTCACCGCCGCCGACGCCACAATCGACGAATTACTGTCGTTCCGCCGTGGCTTCATCGCCCGCCCCGGTTCCTTCGTCGACGATCTGGTCTTCCTGCGCGGCAGCCAAGAGGAGATGTGGCAGAAGCTGCTGGAGTTGCAATTCGCGCCCGACCCGATCGCCGTGTTCCAGTGGATGATGGACCAGGGCGTCGCCGCCACGCTGGAGAGCTACGGTTTCACCGCCCGCGAAGGCCATGCCGTTATGCGCCAGGGCCCCGTGGCGATAACCCGATGGACCAACGGTGTCCGCGCCGCCATCAAGGCTCGGCCGGGCCACGGCGAATTCCTGATATCGCTGCGCCGTGCCGCCTACACCTCCGCCAACGAATTGCTGTTCGTGAACGCCGGCATCGACGCGCGACGGCCGCTCAGCACCCAGAAGGATACGTTCTGGTGGGGCGGCAGCGGCTTCTTCGATCTCGACGAGCCCTATTCCGGCTACAGACGGGTGATTCGCGGCTTCGACCGCCGTCATGACGGGTTGCTGGCGACCGACCACGCCGTCTCGCTCGATCATGGCTGCGGCTTCGGCGGCGGCCTGATCGCCGCCTGTTTCACGCCCGACGGTGAGATCGTCGACTGCTTCGAGGCGTGACCCTCGGCCAAGCTTGCGCTATATACCGTCCTGAGGTCCCCGTAGCTCAGCAGGATAGAGCATCAGTTTCCTAAACTGAGGGTCGCACGTTCGAATCGTGTCGGGGACACCATTTTTCCTACATATTTCCGCGTGTTATCGATCAGGCCTCGCTGAGGCGGAAGGTCCTTTTATTTGGCGTCCGCAGAGTGTCCGCTTTTGCCGGCCTGCTCTGTCTGGAATGCAATCGCCGTCGCGAAACGCCGAAAAGCCGCCGCCGCCGATCACACCGACCGCCAGAGCGGCAGGAGCGGTCATGGCTCGAGGATAGCACGGCACCTGCCGCAGTCTGGGGCTTGAGTAGATCTACGCTCTTGCGAGGGAGCAGCGCGCGCGCAAATCTTCCTCCCATGAAATGGCATGTTCGAACTACCGGCAAGAATGGGGAGCAGGTCCACATGCACCCGACCCCGGAAGCCGCGATCGAGTCTGCATGCACCCTGCTGGATCAGGGGACCGCAGTTTCGGGAATAGGCACCGGCGATCCGGACGATACGATCTCAAGCCCGGAGATTGCTCGTATCTATGAAATGTGGCTCCGAGCAAGGACACCGCTCGGGATACCCATGAGATAAGGCTCAGTCAGATCCCGCTCTCGCCTTCACGTGGGCGTCGATGTTCGCCTCAATCTCAAGGATCCGGATCCGAAGCTGCTCCGCTGTCGCGGACTGACTCTGCCCGGTCTTTTCCATGTCGCGAAGTTTCGCTTCATAGTCCTGAATTGAGGCTATCCATCGGGGAATCTGATCTTGCGGCATGGATTATCGCTACGTAATTGAACCGGTAGGTCGCGTCACCATAAGGCAGGAGCGACGACGGGGATACGTCGTGAATTCCCGACTCGATAGAACAAAAAACTCCACCACTTAGGGCAGTGCGCTGTTAGCCGTCGCCGGTAAACATTGCCACACGGAGTCGCCACGGCACAATGAGCGGCCCACTTCGCAACTGCACAAGACTCCTCAGACCGGCTTTTGACACACGCCGCGATCCTGGCGAGAACTGTGGCGTTCCCTACAGCTTTTCCAGGGGTAGGCATGTCAAGAGAGACCGGCAGATGCACCGACTGGGTCAGATCCCGCAGGCAATACGAGATGCGCCTTGCGCTCTTGAGCGGGCGTGAGGATGTTTCGGAGTCGATGAAGGCGGCGCTGCGTGCAAGGATCATCGAGCTCGACGACCTCATCGACTCCTCCCGCCAGCCGAACCTGCAGCCCAACCCGTAACGGCGATCGTCCCTCGCCTTCTCGCAATGGCGGTCGCTGCCGACCAGATTTCGCCCACGGCGGCACCGCGGGAAAGTGACGGAGACGCAAGAAGGCACGAGGAAAATCATTGCGTCGCGGCGGCGAGCCCGAGCACAATCGCCTTCCCGTACCGCGCCGCTCGTTGAGCGCGGCTTTTGAGCAGCGCTGGAATCGGCCGCTGGCGGCAGATGTCGAGTAGCGCGATGGAGTTTGGGTCAGCTTATGGTCGCGGCATGAATCGAACCGGCCTCTCCCGTTTCGTCGGAATCCTCGGCCTCGTGGCCCTGGCGGCGATGGCATCGCCCATCCTGCCTTCGCCAAGCCGCGCTGCGGAGGCGCCGGCGAAGCCGAAGGCATCCTCCCATCCGGTCAAGCCGGCAGCCACTGCCAGACCGAGTCAGCTGCGCCCAGGCGTGGTCAAGTTGGAGAAGCGAATCGCCATGCTGCGCGACCAGCTGGGGATCACCGCGGCGCAGCGCAAGCCGTGGCGTGAATTCGCCGCTGTCCTGCGTGCGAACGAATCCGCGATGTATGTCGTCGTGGCCAGACGGGCCGCGCGGATCCGAACCGGAAGCGCGCCCGAGAATCTGCGCTTGTACGGCCTAGTTGCCGCCGTCCATGCCGCCAATGTCCAAAGACTGCTGGGCGCGTTTCAGCCGCTCTATGATGTCCTCAGTGAACGTCAACGGAAGATTGCGGATACTGTCCTTCGCGACGCCCGCGAGGCCCAGGTCTCCGACGGCTACTAGTCCCGCCCCTCCATCGTTTCGCTCTCAGACCGGAGTTTCCCATGTCTTCAGCCAAAGCCCCGACCAATACCCGCCAGAACATCTCGTCCGGTGCGCCCTTCGAGGCGTCATTCGGTTATTCCCGCGCGGTCAAGGTCGGCCCCCATATCCATGTCTCCGGTACCTGCGCACCGCTCGGCCACGAAAAGAGCGATGTCTATACCCAGATGAAGGCCGCCCTCGACATCATCGGCAAGGCGCTCGGCGAGGCGGGCGCAACCTGGGCCGATGTCGTCCGCACCGTGATCTATGTCCGCGACATCAACGAAGCCGACAATGTCGGTCGTGCCCATGTCGAGATTTTCGGTGACATCCGCCCGGCCAGCACGCTGGTGCAGGTCGACAGCTTCATGCGGCCCTGGCAGAAGGTCGAAATCGAGACATACGCGATCCTGCCGCACTGAACGGCGGCCCGCCGAGCGGGGCCACGCTCCGCCCGCAAACGACGGAACCAAGACAGCTTCGGCGTGTTGTAATCACGGGACCTGATCAGGTCCAGGGAGTAGACAAATGCGTGCCGGGTTGTTGTTTGGTCTGAGTGCCGCGCTGCTGCTAGGCGGCTGCGTCTATACGCCGGGGCGGGCCTATGTCGCCGTCGCGCCGCCCCAGCCGG
>CAIUCF010000533.1 GCA_903897565.1 uncultured Rhodospirillales bacterium
CGCCCAGGTCGGCCGCAATTGCCATATCTCGGGTGGCGTCGGTCTCGGCGGCGTGCTCGAGCCGCTGCAGGCCGATCCGGTCATCATCGAGGATGATTGCTTCATCGGCGCGCGTAGTGAGGTCGTCGAAGGCGTCCGCGTCGAGCGTGGCGCCGTGCTGGCGATGGGCGTGTTCCTGTCGGCGACCACCAAGATCATCGACCGCGACACCGGCGAGATCTTCGTCGGCCGCGTGCCGTCCTATTCGGTCGTGGTGCCGGGCAGCCTGCCAGGCAAGCCGTTGCCCGATGGCTCGCCGGGCCCGCATCTCGCCTGCGCCGTCATCGTCAAGCGCGTCGACGCCCAGACCCGCTCGAAGACCTCGATCAACGAGCTGCTGCGCGCATGAGCGGCGCGCCGATCGACCCCGTCGCGCTGACACAACGGCTGATCCGCTGCCGCAGCGTGACGCCCGCGGATGACGGGGCGATCGGCGTGCTCGATGAGACCCTGCGTGGAATCGGCTTCGCCTGCGAGCAGCTGCTCGGGACGACGCCGGGAACGCCGGATATCCTGAACCTCTGGGCGCGATACGGGCAGGGCGGCAAGCATTTCTGCTTCGCTGGTCACACCGATGTCGTGCCGCCGGGGGAGATCGCGAACTGGCGCGCGGATCCCTTCGCCGCAGAGATCCGCGACGGTTTCTTGATCGGCCGCGGCGCCGTCGACATGAAGGGCGCCGTCGCCGCGTTCACCGCCGCGTCGGATCAGTTCCTTCGCGCCCATCCGGATTTCGGCGGCTCGATCAGCCTGCTGATCACCGGCGATGAGGAGGGCCCCTCTGTCAACGGCACCATCAAGGTACTCGAGGTCTTGAGCCGGCGGGGCGAGCGCATTGATGCCTGTCTCGTCGGCGAGCCCACCAATGCCCGGGTGCTGGGCGATACCATCAAGGTCGGCCGTCGCGGCAGCGTCAATCTGACCCTGACCGTCCACGGCATCGGCGGCCATACCGCCTATCCGCAGCTCGCCGACAACGCCGCCCATCGCATGGTGGCGATGCTGAACGCCCTGACGGCGGCGCAGATGGACGAGGGTACCGAGCATTTCCAGGCCTCGAGCCTGCAGATTTCGACGATCGACATCGGCAATCCGGCGACCAACGTCATCCCGGCGCAGGCGCGGGCCTGCCTCAATATCCGCTTCAACGATCTCTGGACCAGCACGACGGTCGAGCGTTGGGTGCGCGATCGGATCGCGCCGTTCGGCGACAATTTCGAGATTGCCGTTCAGGTCAGCGGCGAGTCCTTCCTCACGCCGCCCTCCGCCATCGCGGTCGTGATTGCCGACGCCGCGGAAGCCGTTACCGGACTGCGACCCGACTTTACCACCGGCGGCGGCACGTCCGATGCCCGCTTCATCCACCGCCACTGCCCGGTCGCTGAATTCGGACTGGTCGGGCAGACCATGCACAAGCTCGACGAGACCGTGGCGGTCGCGGATCTGCTGGCGTTGACGGAAATCTACCGTCGCGTCCTCGAGCGCTTCTTCGAGGTCGCGTGACAGATATCAAGTGGCTTCCCGAAGCGCGGCAGGCTCTCATCGCGATCGCTGCGCTCGCCCGTTTCGACCGCAATGCGGCCTCGGTATTCGGCGACGATCCGGCGCAGTGTGCGCGCTCGTTCCGCGCCTGTGCCTTGGCGTTTCCGCTGTTCCTGATCGTCCGTTTCGGCAATTTTTACGCGACGACCGCCGCGACGGATCAGGGATCGCTGATCCTGCTCGTTCAAACCCTGGAGTTCATTATCGAGGCGGTCATCTTCCCGCTCGCCGCGCTGCCGCTGCTGCGCTGGTACGGCCGCGAGGACCGCTGGTGCCGGCTCGTGACCACGTATAACTGGTGGAATCTCGGCCAAAGCATCGTCATGACGGGAGTCGTCGGGCTGCACCGGGCTGCGGGCGGGGCGCCGTTCGCGGCTGAACTCCTCGTGCTCGCCTATCTTTTTACCCTGGTGGTCGAGGGTTTCATGATCGAGGTCGTGCTCGGTGCCGGATTCTTCACCGCGGCGACCCTGGTCCTGATCGACGCCTCCCTCAATCAGGTCGTCTCAATGATCTCTGCCGCCATCATCTGAAGGCGCCGCTGCCGCGGGGTCGTCTGACCGCGGCGGGAACATCACCTCGCTGAGATAGAGGCCGTCCGGGATCGCCGTCGGGCCGGCCGCCGAGCGATCGCGGGCGGCGAGCGCCGCGCTGACGTCGTCCGGCGTCCATTTGCCGAGGCCGACCAGCTTCAGGGTCCCGACCATATTGCGGACCTGATGGTGGAGGAACGAGCGCGCAGCCGTCACAATCCGGATCTCGTCGCCGACCCGATGGACCTCGAGCTGGTCGAGGGTCTTGGTGGGCGAGCGCGCCTGGCACTCGGTCGCCCGGAAACTGGTGAAGTCGTGATGGCCGACGAGTCGCGCTGCCGCTGCCGCCATGGCATCGACGTCGAGCGGGATGCCGATATGCCAGACCTGTCCGGCATCCAGTGCCGGCGGTGCTCGCCGGTTGAGGATTCGGTACAGGTAGCGGCGGCCGACCGCGGAAAAACGGGCGTGGAAATCATCATCGACCAATTGCACGTCGACCACCGAAACCCGCCATGGTCTGACGAAGAAATTGGCGGCACCGCGGATTTCGTGCGGCGGATAGATCCGCGGCAGATCGACATGCGCGACCTGTCCGGTGGCATGGACCCCGGCATCGGTGCGCCCGGCGCCCTGGATATAGACGTCGACCCCGGAGAAATTGGCGAAGGCCTCCTCGAGGATCGACTGCACCGAGGGGCCATTGGGCTGGCGCTGCCAGCCGACCAACCCGGTGCCGCTGTATTCGACGGTCAGTTTGTAGCGGGGCACGGCAGGATCGTTCCCTCGGGGATCACCGCGCCGCGCAGGAAGGCCTGGCGGTCGATCGCCTGACGCCCGGCGCGCTGCAGCAGCCCCGGGCGGATCGCGCCCGTACCGCAACGGATCAGCAGGTCGGCGTCGAGTACCGTTCCGGGCGCGGCCGTCTCATCGCAGGGCAATATCTCGGCGATCTTCAGCAGTTTGATGCGCTCGTCCTGCCACTCGAACCAGACGCCCGGCGCCGGGTTGAGCGCGCGAACCTGGCGGTCGACGGTAGCAGCGTCGAGGCGCCAGTCGAGCCGGCCCTCTTCGCGGTTAAGCTTCGCGGCGTAGGTCACGCCGTCGGTCGGCTGCGGCGTTGCAGGCAGATCGCCGAGGATGAGTTTCTCGATCGCCGTGACGATCAGGCGACCGCCCATGACTGCCAACGAATCGTGGAGAATCGACGCGGTGGTTGCTGCGGTGATGGGGATGGTGTCGCGCAGCAGCATGGGGCCGGTGTCGAGGCCGGCCTCCATCTGCATGATCGTCACCCCGGTGACATCGTCGCCGGCGAGGATCGCCCTTTGGATCGGCGCGGCGCCACGCCAGCGCGGTAGCAGCGAGGCATGGATGTTGAAGCAGCCGAAGCGCGGCGCCGCGAGAATGGCGCGCGGCAGGATCAGCCCATAGGCCGCGACCACGGCGAGATCGAGGTTGAGCCCGGCGAATTCGGCCTGCGCCTCGGGGGTCTTCAGCGATTCCGGATGGCGGACCGAAATGCCCAGTTGTTCCGCGAGAAGATGCACCGGGGAGGGTTGGGTCTTGTGGCCACGCCCCGTCGGACGCGGCGGCTGGGTGTAGACGCAGACGATGTCATGCGGCGTCTCTGCGAGGGCACGCAACGCGGTCGCGGCGAAATCGGGCGTGCCCATGAAGCCGAGGCGCAGCCGCACGGGCGGGCGGGTTTCGCTCACAGCGCCGATTCGGCCTGATGCTTACGCTGCTTCGACAGTTTGCGCAGGATCATGTTGCGCTTGAGAGCGGAGAGGTGATCGACGAACAGGATGCCCTCGAGATGATCCATCTCGTGCTGGATGCAGGTCGACAGCAGGCCCTTGGCGTGGATTTCCTGGCGCACGCCCCTGCGGTCGAGGAAGCGGACCTTGACCTCCGCCGGGCGTTCGACGTCGGCGTAATGCTCCGGCACCGAGAGGCAACCCTCGTTGAAGACTGCCGTATCCTCCGAAGCCCAGACAATTTCCGGATTGATCAAGGCGAGCGGGGTGGGAGGTTCGTCGCTGCGCGCAATATCGAGCACGATCACCCGCTTGAGCACGCCGACCTGATTGGCGGCAAGGCCGATGCCCGGCGCGGCGTACATGGTTTCGAGCATGTCGTCGATCAGGCGGCGAACGCTGTCATCGACCTTGTCGACGGGCTTTGCCCGGGCCTTGAGGAGCGGCGCGGGCGGCAGGAGGATGGACAGAATGGCCATGGCAGATGCGGATCGTTATCGTCGTCTGTTAGAACTAAAGCCGTAGTGCACAGGTATGAGTTCCCCCGCCCACCGTCAAGC
>CAIUCF010000534.1 GCA_903897565.1 uncultured Rhodospirillales bacterium
GGGAGTCCGACTACCTCGTCGGCGACAGCTTCACGGCGGCCGACATCATCAATCTGTTCCCGCTGACGACGATGCGCGCCGTCGTGCCGCGCGATCTCTCAGGCTATCCCAATATTCTCAGCTATGTGAAACGCATGGGCGCGCGCCCTGCCTATCAGCGGGCGATGGCCAAGGGCGATCCGGGGATGAAGCTGATGCTGGAATGAGAGGTCGGGGAGATTCCCAACCCACTTCGTCATTCCCGCGAAAGCGGGAAGCCAGGCGTTACGCGCGGGGGCGCAGACCAGACTCATGTCGCCGCAGACGCGGCTCTCAGCTGGATTCCGGCTTTCGCCGGAATGACGAAGGGGTGGGAACGCAACGTCATTCCACCCCAGAGCATGACTCTCGCCATGCCCTGGAGCAGAACCGTCTCGGTTAGTTCTTCGCCTTGTCGACCAAGCGGTTCTTGGCGATCCACGGCATCAGCGCGCGGAGCTTTTCGCCGACTTCCTCGATCGAGTGCTCGGCCTGGCGGCGACGGGTCGCCTTGAAGCTGGGCTGGCCGGCCTTGTTCTCGAGCACGAAGTCGCGCACGAAGCGGCCCGACTGGATGTCCTCGAGGACGCGCTTCATCTCGGCCTTGGTCTCGGCGGTGATGATGCGCGGGCCGGTGACGTAGTCGCCGTATTCCGCGGTGTTGGAGATCGAGTAGCGCATATTGGCGATGCCGCCCTCATAGATGAGGTCGACGATGAGCTTGACCTCGTGGAGGCACTCGAAATAGGCCATCTCGGGCGCGTAGCCCGCCTCGACCAGCGTCTCGAAGCCGGCCTGGATCAGGGCGGTGAGACCGCCGCAGAGCACGGCCTGCTCGCCGAACAGATCGGTCTCGCACTCTTCACGGAAGGTGGTCTCGATGACGCCCGAGCGGCCGCCGCCGATCGCGGAGGCATAGGACAGCGCGATGTCGAGGGCCGTGCCCGAGGAATCCTGGGCGACCGCGACGAGGCAGGGCACGCCGCCGCCACGCTGATACTCCGAGCGCACGGTATGGCCGGGGCCCTTGGGCGCGATCATGAACACGTCGATGTCGGGACGCGGCTCGATCAGCTTGAAATGGATGTTGAGGCCGTGGGCGATGGCGATCGCGGTGCCCTCGCGCATGTTCGGCTTCAGGTCTTCCTTCCAGATATCGGCCTGGAGTTCGTCGGGCGCCAGAACCATGACGATATCGGCGACCTTCGCCGCTTCCGACGCGGACATGACCTTGAAGCCGGCAGCTTCGGCCTTCTTGACGGTCGCGGAGCCGGGGCGCAGGCCGATGATGACGTCGGCAACGCCGCTATCCTTCAGGTTGGCGGCGTGGGCATGGCCCTGGCTGCCGTAACCGATGATGGCGATCTTCTTGCCCTTGACCAGATTGACGTCGGCGTCGTGGTCGTAATAGACGCGCATGGTTCGTGACCTTTCTTTCTTCAGACAAATGCCCGTCTGGCGGGCGTCGGGGTTAGGCTTGAGCGAGCTTTTATCAGGGTTACTGGATTGCTTCGCTACGCTCGCGATGACGAGGGTGGATAAACACCGATTTCGCCGTCATTGCGAGCGCGAGCGAAGCAATCCAGACTTTTTCTAAAACGGTTCCTTGCCGCGCGACATCGCCGCGGCGCCGGTGCGGGCGTGTTCCACGAGACCGAGCGGCCGCATCAGGCCGATGAAGGTATCGAGCTTGTCGGCCGGTCCCGTCAATTCGAAGATGAAGGACTCGGCCGTAGTGTCGACGACGCGGGCGCGGAAGATTTCGGCAAGCCGCAGGGTTTCGGCGCGATTCTCGCCGATCGCGTAGACCTTGATCAGTGCCAGCTCGCGCTCGACATGCGGGCCGTTCTCGGTCAGGTCGCGCACCGAATGCACCGGCACGAGGCGATCGAGCTGGGCCTTGATCTGCTCGATCACCATCGGCGTGCCGATGGTGACGAGGTTGATGCGCGACAGCCCGACCTCGCGATCGACCTCGGCGACGGTCAGGCTCTCGATATTGTAGCCGCGGCCCGAGAACAACCCGATGACGCGGGCGAGCACGCCCGGCTCGTTGTCGACGAGAACGGCGATGGTGTGGCGCTCTTGCGGCGCGGTCTTGTCGGCCATGATGGTCAGGTCCTTGAATGTCGATGCCGGCCTACACCAGCACCATGCCGTCCTCGGAGGCGAAGCTGTCGCCCGCCTTGCGGTCGGGCGGCGCGAGCAGCACTTCGTTATGGGCGGCGCCCGAGGGGATCATCGGGAAGCAGTTCTCGAGCTGGTCGACGCAGATATCGGCGATCACCGGGCCCGGCGTGTCGAGCATTTTGCGAATGACGTCGTCGAGCTCGCTCATGTTGGTCGCGCGCAGGCCGGTGGCGCCGAAGGCTTCGGCGAGCTTGACGAAATCCGGCAGCGAGTCCGAATAGCTCTCGGAATAGCGGCCGCCATGCATCAGCTCCTGCCACTGCCGCACCATCCCCATGTACTGGTTGTTGAGGATGAAGACCTTCACCGGCAACCGGTACTGCTTCAACGTCGCCATTTCCTGGATATTCATCAGGATCGAGGCCTCGCCGGCGATGTCGACGACCAGCGCATCGGGATGCGCGATCTGCACGCCATAGGCCGCCGGCAAGCCATAGCCCATGGTGCCGAGCCCGCCCGAGGTCATCCAGTGATTCGGCTTGTCGAAGCGGAAGAACTGGGCGGCCCACATCTGATGCTGGCCGACCTCGGTGGTGATGTAGACGTCGCGGTCGCGGGTCATCTGGTAGAGCCGCTCGATGGCGTATTGCGGCTTGATGACTTCGTCGGTCTTGGCATAGGCAAGGCAGTTGACGGCACGCCAGCACTCGATCTGTTCCCACCAGCGGCCGATGACCTCGCGGTCGATCTTGACCTTGCGGGCCTTCCAGCGCTGCACCAGCAATTCGAGCGCGCGGCCGGCATCGCCGATGATGGCGAGATCCACGCGGATGTTCTTATTTACCGAGGAGGGATCGATATCGATCTGGATCTTCTTCGAGCCGGGGGAGAACGCGTCGGTGCGCCCCGTGACGCGATCGTCGAAGCGCGCGCCCACGGCCAGCATGACGTCGCAACCATGCATCGTCAGATTGGCCTCGTAGGTGCCGTGCATCCCGACCATGCCGAGATAGCGCGGATCGGAAGCCGGCAGTATCCCGAGCCCCATCAGGGTCAGGGTGCAGGGGAAGCCCGAAAGCTCGACCAGTTCGGTCAGCAGCCGGCTCGCCTCGGGGCCGGCATTGATGACGCCGCCACCGGCATAGATGATCGGCCGCTTGGCGGTCTCCAGCAAATCGATGGCGGCATCGATGGCGGCGAGATCGGGCTCGGTGCGCGGGCGGTAGGTGCGGTGGGCGATCTCCTGCGGCGGCAGGTAGGCGCCTTCCGAGACCAGGATATCTTTCGGCAGATCGATCACGACCGGGCCGGGCCGGCCGCTGCGCGCGACGTAGAACGCCTCGTGGACGGTGCGCGCCAGCTTATCGACGTTCTTGACCAGGTAGTTATGCTTGGTGCAGGGCCGGGTGATGCCGGTGGTGTCGGCCTCCTGGAAGGCGTCGTTGCCGATCAGATGCGTCGGCACCTGGCCGCACAGGCACACGATCGGCACCGAATCCATCAGCGCGTCGGTCAAACCGGTCACGGCATTGGTGGCGCCCGGGCCGCTGGTGACCAGCACCACGCCGACCTTGCCGGTCGAGCGGGCATAGCCTTCGGCCGCATGAACGGCGGCCTGCTCGTGGCGCACCAGGATGTGGCGAATCTGGTTCTGCTGGAACAGGGCGTCATAGAGCGGCAGCACGGCGCCGCCGGGATAGCCGAAAATGACGTCGACGCCCTGATCGACCAGTGCCTTCAGGACGATCTCGGCGCCCTTCAAGGTAGCTGTGCTGGTCTGCTCGGTGCCCGTCGGGGCGCTTGGGCTGGCTGTCGACATGATTCCTCCTGACCCCCGCCCAATCCGGCGAGAGGCGCGGAACCTACCCGCGGATCACAAATCGGTCAAGCGGCAGAAACAATTTTCTGACAAATTAATGGGGCAATATTGTAATTATATTGCTCAACTATCGGATTCGCATAGGGCATTTGATGGCGGAACCAGGTCGTCTGCCGCTTGGCGTAGTTTCTGGTCGCCTGCTGCCCCTGGGCGATCGCGCTGTCGAGGCCGAGCGCGCCGGCGTGGTGGCGCAGCAATTCGGGGACGCCGAGCGTTTTCATGATCGGCCGGTCGGCGGCGAGATCCCGGGCGGCGAGGGCAGCGATCTCCTCGAGCGCGCCGGTCTCGACCATGCGGGCGAAGCGGCCGTCGCAGGCGGCGTAGAGCGCGTCGCGCGGCGGCAGCAAGGTGAAGGCGAGGGGCTCGATCCGGCGCTGGCGGCGGCCTTCCTCCTGCCAGATGGCGAGCGAGCGTCCGGTCGCGGTGACGACCTCATGGGCGCGCATCAGCCGCTGGGCGTCGCTTGGCCTCAGTCTCGCGGCCATTTCCGGATCGAGGCCGGCCAGCAGGGCATGGAATTCCGGCCCGCCGAGCTCGGCATGGAGCGCCCTTGTCGCCGCGCGGACTTCTTCGGGGATTTCCGGAACGGGCGCGATGCCCTCGACCAGAACCCGCAGATACATCCCGGTGCCGCCCACCAGGATCGGCAGCAGCCCCTGTGCTTGCGCTTGGGTGATCTCCAGTAGCGCCATTTCTGCCCAGCGCGCGGCAGTACACAGTTCGGCGCCGTCGAGCACGCCATAGAGCCGGTGCGGCGCCTGCGCCAGGGCGTCCGCATCGGGCCGCGCCGTCACGATCGCGAGGTCGCGATAGACCTGCATGCTGTCGGCATTGATGACGCAGCCATCGAGTGCCTTGGCAATGTCGAGCGCGAGCGCCGATTTCCCTGA
>CAIUCF010000535.1 GCA_903897565.1 uncultured Rhodospirillales bacterium
TCCCATTTGTCGCCGATTTGGAGCAGTGCGACATGCGCAGGTTCGCAATCGCCCCCCTGGATCGAAAGGTTGAAGATCGCGTTCCAGTCGCGATTGCGCAGGCCATAGAGCCGCTCGCGAGTCTGATAGGCCTTGATCACCGCGCGAAAATTGAGGCCGACGGCCGTGAAGAGTTGGTCGCGGCCGTTGGTCGCCATCAACTGGTACGTCGCGAATGCGTACCCGATCTGTCCGGTGTCGCCGCGATCGGCGCCGCGGAGGTCGTTGAGGTAGCGCCCCAATTCGCCATCGTAGCCGAACCACTTAGACTGTAGCTCGAACGCCCGCTCGCCATAATAGGGATAGAACGTCGGGAATCTCGCGATCGCGCGCTGGTAGATATCGCCGAGACGAGATCCGCCATAGCTCCGCAGCAGTCCGATCTTGAGCTGCAGATAATAGACCTCGGGATCGACCTGCGGATCGGCGTCGATCAGATAGTATTCGGCCTGGCTCAGGCGTTCTCCGACCGTGTCCCACTGCGCCATCGAGACCTTGTCGGCGTAGTCGCCGCCCCGTGCCTCCCAGGCGCTGGCGAGCCAGATTTTGGCGAGCGCCAGGTGGGCTGCGATCGACTGAGGCCTGGCCTTGCGCCATGATTCGAGCCGCGCCGCGCCCTGCGTGAAGCTCGACGTCACGACCAACGAACCGGTGCACTCACATGGGCCCCGATTCGGCTTCCCTGGTGGTGGCGTAAATGCGGCAAGGACCTCGTAAAAGCGTGCGATCTTGGAAATGCCGCCGACGAAACGCACATCGGGCGAGCGATACGCCGCCGCCATCGCGTCGAGATCGTCGTAACGGCCCGCCGCGAGCGCCGCCTGGATCCCGGCCGCGAACTCGGCAGGCTCCGGATCGACCCTCTCTGCCGGCGTGGCGTGAATGATAAACCCCGGCTCGGAACGCTGCTCGTAGATCACCCCGATCCCCGCGAGCACGAGTATCGACAGCACGACCACCCTGACGTTCATGGATTATCGTCCGGAGATTGAATGACAAGATCACGATACACCGGATGCGTTCAGCCCGGGATAGGCGATTACAGGAATAGGCCGCGCTGGGGCAGGAAGGCGGCAGCGCGTTCATCCTTCACGCGTTGCCACCGCTCCCGCCAACACGGCGTGCGACATGCGCCGCCGCCTTTGCCCTGCTTAGTCCGTGCAACTTGAGTAGCTCGACCGCCTCACTCTCTCGTTCGCCAAAGACTCCCAACAACAGATTTGCCGGTGTCACCTGGCCTCGCCCCGACGTCCGAACATGGATCGCGGCGCGTTGGAGCACCCGTTTGACGCTCATCGTCGGCATCGCGTCTATGTCGTGGATGGAGGGTGGCACCGCCACGGTATCTTCGAGGGATTGGGCGAGCGCATCGCGTAGCGCTTCGCGATCGACAGCGACGGAAACGAGCAGTGCCGCGATCTCCGGGTGATCGAGCAATGCGAACAGCAGATGTACCAAGGTCATGTACTCGTGCCGGCGCCGGTTGGCGTCGGCAAAGGCACGGGCCAAGACCGCTTCGAGGTCGGGAGTCAGAACGGCGTCATCCGATACGACATCCACGGTGCGAGGAGGCAGTTTCCCGAGACCATGGGCGATGTAATTCAAGGCGTCGAGGCGAGTCACACCCGACTCCGCGAGGATCGCAACCACGGGAGCCGTCCGCTCGGACAAGATCGCGAGCAATACATCCGCCCCGCTCATATTGGCCTGGCCGGAACTCTGGACCTGGATCGCCGCGCGTTGGAGCGCAGTTTGAAAATCCCATGACGGCTTCGGGTCGGCAATCCCGGGAGCGATCGGCCGCATTGTCGCGTCGTCCAGGTTCGAGACCATGACCGATCGCAGCTTCTCTATATCGACCACGCAGGCCTCGAGAGTGGCGATTGCGTCGTCATCGTCTATCAGCGCCAGAAGCAAGTGCTCCAGAGTCGCCTGCTCGTGGTTGCGTTCTTTGGCAAAGGCGAGTGCCCGGAACAGGGTTGTCTGGAGCGTCGGCGTCAGCATTCTTTTCCAACCTCTTGCGCCTGAAGGCCGATCATCGTTCCCGCCCGGCCACAGGTTCACCGGTGACGATCGCCAGCACCGCGCCCTCGGTCAATGCGGCAATCTTCGTCGCCGGGCCAGGCTCTTCCTCTTCGGGCTCATCGGACTCTATCCGAAGTTTCAGAGGGTCGAACGAACAGGCCTCTGCCCCAGTTTTCGTGGCATGGCGATGCCCGCAACTGAACTTTACCGGAGAATTCGGGATCGGCGACCGCACGATCTTGTTCCACACCGATCCCGCGAGGAAATCCCAGATCTCCTCGACGCCGGACACGGAACTTCGCGCGTAGGGGAACATCCGAGAACCCGCTGAAGTGGTGTTCCCATGATAAGTTCAGAGGGCCGGTTTGGCTATCCGTCTGGTGCTACGAGGGCACGAAGGTGCCTACCCGGCTTTTCGGCATGAGGCGACGAGATTTTCCCTCAGAGCTAACTGATCGCGCAACTCACCGAGACCAAAGTTATCAACAGTTGGACGAGCGCATAGACCCAAAATCCGATTGGACCAGTGGCCCGATTTGCAGTAACGGGTCCCGACCATCCCGAGAAGGGCATCGCCTTGGTGCGGAGGCCCCAAATCAGGTTCAAAGCAGATATCGCGGCTACGGTACCGAAGAGATAGGGGTCGGCTGCACTGGTCACTCGGGCTTCCTCAATGACGACAGGCTCGACTCCTCACTCCACCGGCCCGACCCGCGGGCCGGGGGTCGGGCTCGGCGCGCGGGGGTAGCGGGCGGGGGCGGTGACGAGGTTCGGGGCGCGGGAGACCGAGATCATCATGTCGCCGTCTTCACGTAGATAGGCCTGGCATTCGACATGGAGCGATCCGGTCTGAACGACGCCGGTTTCATCGTCGTCGCGGATGGCGGATTGATAGCAGCGGCGCAGCGCCGCCTCGACGACGGGCACGGGCTCGTCGACCAGCACCGCCCCGGCCTGCGCCAGGGTGCGAAAGAAGCCCGGTTGCGGATAAGCCGATTGCAGATCGCCCTCAATCGAAGTCGCCCGGCTTTCGGTCGGGCAGGACACCGCCAGTTCCTCAAGATCGCGATGCAGCAGCACCGCGAACGCCCCGGAGAACGAGATATGGTCGAGCCGCGCACCTGTCGCCGCCGCGACGTGATCAACGATGCCGCGGCAGGAGCCTGCTTCCAGCGTCGGCGGTGCCGGCGCGGCGAGTGCAGCGGGGGCCGCGGCGAGCGACACCAACAGGATCGCGCTCCGGATGCTCTTCATGTCGGCACCTTCTCCATTCTGGAGAGTCCTAAACACCCTCCCGCCAGATCAGACCACGCCGCCGCCCCGCCGTCAAACCGCGCCCGGATACCGCGGACGAGCGATCAGCGCCGCGGCGGCGGCACCAGATTGGCGGCCGGCAGCCCGAGATGATCGCGCATCGTCGATCCTTCATAATCCTTGCGGAACGAGCCGCGGAGCTGCAGTTCCGGCACCACGGTCGTGGTGAAGTCGGAGAAAGCCTGGGGCGGATAGGCGGCCGAGATCATGAAGCCGTCGGCCTCCTCGGTTTCGATCCAGTGTTCCAGCTGATCCGCGACCTGACTGGCGGTGCCGACGACCTGCGGCAGCGTTACGCCCTGCGCGTAGAGCTTGCCGACATCGCGCAAGGTCATGTCCTCTTTGAGGCTGAGATTGCGGGCCGCCGCGAATAGCCCCTGCGCGCCCGGGACCTTGATCTCGGCCACGGGATCATCGAGCGAATATTGCGAGAAATCATGGTCGGTGTGCATCGCCAGGGTGATGAGCCCCGAGATCGGGTCGGCGAGCTCGTTGTGCAGCGCCTGCTTTTCGCGGGCTTCCGCCTCGGTCGCGCCGACGAACGGCATCACCGCGGGGAAGATTTTGACGTGATCGGGGTTGCGGCCGAAATTGGTGACCCGGTCCTTCACGTCGCGATAGTAAGCGCGCCGTGATTCCGACAGCGGGTCGATCTCGAAGATCGCCTCGGCCCAGCGCGCCGCGTAATCCTTGCCACGCGACGACGAGCCGGCCTGGATGATCACCGGACGTTGCTGCGGCGAGCGCGAGACGTTGAGCGGGCCGCGAATATTGAAGTGACGGCCCTCGTGATTGATCTCGTGGACCTTGGTCGGATCGGCGAAGACGCCGCTGGCGCGGTCGATCACCAGCGCATCGGCATCCCAGCTGTTCCACAACTCGAAGGCCGCTTCGAGAAATTCCTCAGCGCGGTCGTAGCGGAGGTCATGCTCCAGCATCTCGCGCTGGCCGAAATTATGTGCTTCGGCCTGGTTCAACGAGGTCACCACGTTCCAGCCGACCCGGCCCTTCGACAGATGATCGATCGTCGCCAGCGACCGCGCGATGTCATACGGCGTGTAATAGGTCGTCGATTTGGTGACGGCGAGGCCGAGTTGCTTGGTCGCCGAAATCAGCGACGCGATGACCATCGTCGGGTCGAGGCCGAGCGCGCCCTGGGTGCCGCGGCGCAGCGGGTCGGAGATGTCGTCGGCATAGCGTCGCGGGATGGCCAGGACATCGGCGAAAAACAGGAAATCGAATTTTGCCCGCTCCAGGGTCCGCGCCACGCCCTCGTAATAGTCGAGGTCGAGAAACTTCATGTCGCTCGCCGGGTGGCGCCACGAGGCGTGGCTGTGGGTCACGGGCCCTGCGATCAGGAAACCGGCGAGATGCATGGGTTTGCTCATTGGGCGTATCCTCAGGACCGGTTCGTTGCGGTCAGAAATAGGCGTTCACCGGGAACGGTTCTTGGTTGATGAGATACTTGCCGATTGCCTGGGCTTTGTACAGCGTCGGATTGTGCAATGTCAGGGTCCGGATCGCGCGCCAGTGGCGGTCGAGGTTCTTCTGCCGTGACGCCGCCGAGGCGCTGCCGACCTCGAACAAATGCGAGCTGGCGCGCAGCGCGATGGCGTCGACATGGACCTTGGCCTGGGCGGCGTGCAGCATCGCGCGTTGCGCCAGTTCGCCATCCGGCACGCCGTCGACGACCGAGGCCGCGGCCGCATCGAGGCTGTCGGCCGCCGCGAGCACCACGCTTTCGGCAGCAAAGGCCGCGGCCGAGAGCTCACCCACGACCTGCTGCAGGATCGGATCTTCGGCCGGAATTTCGGCGGGCGCGTGACTGAACGAGCGCTCGCGACCCTTCACCAGGGCGACGGCGTCGGTGACGACGCTGCGCAGGATGCCCGCAATCATGGCCTGGAGATAAAGCTGCAGGAAGGCGAACTCGTAGGTCGGCTTGGCCGGCTCGTCGAGTGGGATCACCGCCAGCACCTCGTCGGGTCGGACCAGGACGTTCTCGAACACCGTGGTGCCGGTACCGGTCTTGCGGGCGCCGATGCCGTCCCAGTCGTCATGCAGGGTAACGCCGTCGCGCTTGCTCGGGACGACGACCGAGGCCAGCGCGCTTTCGCCCTTGGCCGCCCAGACGCCGATCCAGTCGGAGAACAGCGCGCCGGTCGAGTAGAATTTGGTCCCGGTCAAGGCATAGCCACCTTGAGCCGGCGTCAGCGTGGTCGAGAATTTCAGGCTGCCGACGGCCGCGGAGCCGCGCTCGCTGCTGGCATTGCCGAAAATGGTGCCGTCGGCGACCGCGGCCAGCCAACGCTCGCGCGCCGCCTGATCAGTCGAGCGCAGCCGCTCCTCGACGAACCAGAA
>CAIUCF010000536.1 GCA_903897565.1 uncultured Rhodospirillales bacterium
GGCGGGGGCGATGCGGTGAATCCAGACGCAAACAGCCAGAACGACGAAGACAAGAACGACGACGAGCGGCGGAAGAAGCGCAAGAAAGCGGGCGTCTGACGGGCCTGGCGACCCTTCGTCGATCAGGGCTTCTTGAAGCCGCGTACCGACCAGAAGACGAAGAAGCCGAGGCTCAGGACAATGACCGGGGCCCAGACGTTCATGCTGAACGGTTCGACGGACCAATGCTTCGGCAGATTGGCGCTGCACCATTCATCATTGGTATCCGTCGGATTGTCGACGGCCTGGCGATCCGGGACGCCGGAATCGGTAATGCGATCGAGCTGTCCGACTCCGGGCTCGCTGAGATGCGTGAAGCTCCAGTAGCGATATTGCTTCGCGTTCTGCTGGGCCTGCGTCAGACAATAATAGCTGGGAATGCCGAGCTGCGTCGCCGCCGCGTATGATGGATGGCGGTGCAAGGGGTTTGGCACGGTCTCGAGCCCCGGGGCCATCGGCGCGATCTGGGGATCGGCATAGGCCGGGCGGATCAGAGCGCTCGTCAGCGTCGTATCGGTATTGAGCAACGCATAGGGGAGCGGCCCCGTCGATCCCACGCCCTGGAAATCATCCGGTGCCGAGAACAGCCGCTCGGCCGAGCTGCTGAAGACGGGCGAGAACACGACGTCGCCCGAGAAATTGATGCCGAAACCACCCGAGCGGTTGCCACTACTGTATCCTGGGGCGCCGGCGGGCGAACTCCCCGGGTCGATCGCTGGTCCGGCGAGCGAGGAACCGGCCCAGAGGAATGCGACGAGGCAGAGTGACCCCCAGCGGGGCGAGCTTGCTACCACCGCGGCACCTCTGGCCAAATCTTCTTCGGGACGTACGACACATACTGGTCGAGATGCAACCCTTCGATGAAAATATGGAAATTCACGGCCGTCCGCAAAACGAGAAAATACAACGGCATGAACGGCACGATCGCATAGCCTCGTGGGGCCGGCGTGCCGACGAAATCGCGTGAGATCATGACCATGAGCAGGGATCGGAACGCGCTGAGCAGGTACGCCCCCGTCATCAACCCTGGCAACCAGTATGGCGCGATCAATGGATCCGATACGAAGGAAACGATCAGGACGACAATCAGCAGACCAGGCTCCTGCAGTCGCAGTAGATTCCTGATGGCTCGCACCGTGTTGAAGAAACCGTAGCGGAATGTCGGCGACAACATGTCGGAGTGCTTGCTTGCGCGGATCCTCACCCGATTCTTCATCCACCGGCTGCGCTGACGGTACAACCCCCGCCATGTCGGCGGGACGTGGGTATAGACGATGGCCTCGACACAATTCGTTATCTTCCAACCAGCCTTCAGCAAGCGCAGCGTCAGGTCGGTATCGTCGCCGAGACCGGAATCATACCAGCCGACCGCGGCTGCCGCCTTCGCCCGAAACATGCCGCCCTGCCCCGGTATGATCGCCAATGAATTGAGACGCGCCGCCACCAGGGTATAGAGGGTCATCATCGCCGCGTATTCCACTTCCTGGAAACGGGTGACGAGGGACTCTTCCGGATTGAGGACGCGGATATTGCCGGCGACAGCCCCGATCCGTGGATCGGTGAACGGTTCTATCCACTTGTTGATGGCGCCATACTGGACCTGGCTATCGGCATCGATGATCGCGATGAACTCGCCCTTCGCCATCTTGACGCCGATGTTGAGCGCATTGGGGCGGCCACTGTTATAGGGCACCCGGAACACCCGAACCTTCTGCTTCTTGTGCCGTACCCCGACTTGACCAGCGACCCGTTGCGCGATTCGAACGGTATCGTCACGCGACCCGTCGTCGACGACGATGATCTCCAGATTGTCGTACCCACAGTTTAGAATCGAAGTCACCGTGTCGGAAATTGAATCCTCCTCGTTGAGGCCGGCGACGATCACGGACACGAACGGATTCGGAGCGAGTTTAAGGCGCTTTGCGTCCGGGTAGACGATTTGTGGTCGGACCAAGGCGACGAGCCAGATCCAGAACGGCCCCGAATTGATCAGCCCCAGATCGAAAACAATGTACGCGGCCAATGCGAAC
>CAIUCF010000537.1 GCA_903897565.1 uncultured Rhodospirillales bacterium
AGCGAAGCACCAGGCGTTGCCCTCGTCTTCGAAGGCCGTCGCGAGGTAGTCGGCAATGCTGTTATTGCCCGGCAGTTTGGTCAACGGGTTCTGATTGCGGGCCACCATCAGGTTCAGCTCGTTCATCAACCGGACCAGGGCCGTGGCCTGGAGGAGGCCGAGATAGCGGCCTTCCTCGACGATCACCACGGCAGGTTCGTCGTCGCGAATCGCGAAGGAGGCCAGGATACGATCGATAGGGGCGTTGACGTCGCAGACCAGGCAGGGCTTGACGAAACTGCGCAGGGTATAGGGCTGGCCCTTGTTGATCAGCAGATCCTTGCCGAACGGCGAATACACGAACTCCTTGAGGTCGAACTCGTGGACGATGCCCACAGGTTGGCCCTGATCATCGATAACGGGAAAGAACGAGCGGCTCTTGTCGCGCCGGAAGGTGTTGAGGACCAGTTCCATCCCGAGCCCGACTTCCAGCGGAGCGACCTTGTCGAGCTCTGCCCGGATCAACCGGCTGCCGTCGTGCCGCTCCCGCCGGTCGTTGCGGTTGGCCGCGGTGACGACTTCGTAGCGCGATTGCAGGGACAGGATGTTGGTGGTCGGCCGCGCCACGAAGTAACCCTGGACGAGGTCGCAACCGATCTCCCGGCACACCCGGAATTCAGCCTCCGTCTCGACTCCTTCGGCCACCACCCAGATACCAAGCGAACGGGCAAGGGTTACGATCGAGGACAGGAAAACCTTCTTCTTGGCATCGCGTTCGATGCCTGAGACGAAGAAGCGGTCGACCTTGATGAGGTCGGGATGGCTCGTGCACAGCAGATGCAGCCCGGAATGGCCGATGCCGAAATCATCGATCGCGACCTGGGCATTGCCGAGCGGGAACTGGAACATCTGGCGGACCTTCTCGGGATCGATGACGGCATCGATCTCCGAAATTTCAATGCACAAGCTCGACGGCGACAAGCCATGGCGGCGCAAGACGCTGCCGATCGCGGCAGGACGGTAGTCCGGGTTGGAGAGCAGCCGATTGTCGAGATTCACGAACAACCGCGCATTATTGGCCGGGCCGAATTGGGCGAATTTGGCGACAGCGAGTTCGCAGAGAGCACGGTCCAGAGCCACTGAGATGTCGGTGTCGTGGGCGTAATCGAGCAGGTCGCGGATGCTGGAAAAACCGGCCCCCTCATGGCCACGCATCAGCGCCTCGTAAGCATAGGCGACACCAGTATGAACATTGACGATGGGCTGGAAGGCGTAATCTATCGCGCCGACAATGTTGGCGAGCGCGGCTGGAGCAACGTCCGAACGCGACTCGAACCCACGGGCGTTAATCGATTGCAACATGAGAACCCCAGGAAGACGAGATGACCGACGAACCGCGCTATGCGAGGCATGACATCGTCAATTCTTTAACGAAACCTGAATATTCTCAGAGTTCACAAATTATTCACGAGTGTGATCGCGAAACTATTTTGCGCGTCTGTCACAAAATCGAAACAGTTACCCCGAAATCTGCCTCATCATCATGATGATGCCGAGAGGACTATTCCGACATCAAGTAACGGCAAGCGCCGTTCCGGTCAGCCGGCGATAGGCGTCGCGATAGCGCAGGCTGGTCGCTTCGACCACCGAATCCGGCAAGGCCGGCGCCGGGGCTTCGCCGTCCCATAGCCCCTGCTTGCGCAGCCCGTCGAGATAATCCCGCAGCGGCTGCTTGTCGAAACTCGGCTGCGGCCCGCCGGGCGCATAGGACTCCGCCGGCCAGAACCGAGAGCTGTCGGGTGTCATCACTTCGTCGATCAGGATGATCTCGCCGTTCGGCAGACGACCAAACTCGAACTTGGTATCGGCGATGATGATGCCGCGCCCCTCGGCGACCTTGCGGCCATGCTCGTAGACCCGGCGGGTCTGGTCCTCGAGCTCGGCTGCCGCGGCGTTGCCGACGATGCTTCGCATCCGGGGTATTGTGATGTTCTCGTCATGGCCGGTTTCAGCCTTGGTTGCAGGGCTGAAGATCGCCGGGTCGAGACGCTCGCTCTCGACCATCCCCGGGCGCAGTGTTTCGCCCGCGAGCGTTCCCGAAGCCGCGTATTCCTTCCAGGCCGACCCCGAGAGATAGCCGCGGATTACGCATTCGACCGGAAACACCGTCGTGCGCCGACACAGCATGGCGCGCCCGACCAGGCTTGCGCGGTGGTCCCGTAGTCGCGGCACGGCCGCGATGATGGCGTCGGCGTCGGCGGCGATCATGTGGTGAGCGACGATGCCGTCGAGCTGCCGGAACCACCAGGCGCTGACCTGGGTGAGCACCATGCCCTTGTACGGGATCGCCTCGGCCATCACGATATCGAAGGCGCTGATGCGGTCGGTGGTGACCAGCAAGACGCGCTCGTCGTCGACGGCGTAGATATCGCGGACTTTGCCGCGGCCAATCCTGTCGAGCGGCAGGTCGCTCGTCGTCATGGGCGTCATGGCGAGATCCCCTCTTGCAGTGGCCGGCGGGCGGAAAAGCCGTAGCCGGCGATCATCAGATAGCAGCATACCGGGACCAGCAGCGCGCTCGCCAGTCCCGCATGATCGGCGGCGACGCCGCTGAGCCAGGGAATGATCGCGCCGCCGACGATGGCCATGCACAGAAAGCCGGAGGCCTGCGGCGTGTCCTCATTCAGTCCCTCGATCGCCAAGGTGAAGATCGTCGGAAACATGATCGCGTTGAACAGCCCGACGGCGATGATCGCGCCCGCCGAGACTGAGCCCATCGAAGCTGCCGAGATCGCCACCAGACTCGCGGCAAGCAGTGCGACCGTCGCGAGGACCAGGCCCGGCGAGCAGACTCGCAGCACATAGGAGCCGATAAAACGACCGACCATGGCCCCGGTCCAGTACAGTCCGACGAGCCGCCCGGCATCGGCCGCCGCGAGCCCTAGGCGGCTCGGCTGCATCAGGTAATTGGTCATCAGGCTGCCGATGGTGACTTCCGCGCCGACATAAAGGAAGATCGCCACGACGCCGAACAGCAGTCTGGGCCGGGCGGCGAGCCGCGCCAGCCCGGCGCGGTGATACTGCAGCCGATCGGCGCCGGGAATCCCGGGTGCGCGGCGCAGCACCCAGAAAATCACCGCCAACGCGATCAGGGCCGCCGCGATCGCGAGGAACGGCACTTCGACCAGATGAATCTCGGCGCGGCGGAACGCGGCCAGCACGAGGGGATCGGCGGTCGCCGGATCGGGGGCGACGCCGCTGCTGGTGCCCAGGATCAGTCGTGCGCCGATCACCGGGCCGAGCGCGGTGCCGAGCGAGTTGAAGGCCTGCGCCAGGGTGAGCCGGCTCGACGACGAGCTGGCCGGGCCGAGTTCCGCCACCAGCGGATTGGCAGCAACCTGAAGCATGGTGATACCGCTGGCCATGACGAACAGCGCGACCAGGATGCCGTTGAAGGTACCGAGCGCCGCCGCCGGGGCGAAGCCGGCACATCCCAGCGCCATGACCACCAGCCCGATGACGATGCCGCGCATGTAGCCGACGCGGCCGAGCACAATCGCGGCCGGAATGGAAAACACGAAATAGGCGAGGAAGAAGCAGAACTGGCTCAGCATCACCTCGGCGTAGCTCAGGGCGAACAAGGCCTTGAGTTTGGGGATCAGCGAATCGAGCAGGACCGTCGAGAAGCCCCAAATGAAGAACAGGCCGATCACGAAGCTGGTGATCCCCAATGTCGTGCCGCGCCTGGGTGCCATCACGCCCGCTGCTTGAGAAGTTTCCACCTGGTATTTCCTACCTTGTTCTTGGTGATTATGGACATCCTGTCGGCGTCTTCCTCAGTATTTTATTGTCGCCGCCTCGACCCGAGCGCGCCCCCTCAGGACCAGATCGGCTGCCGAGGTGCCGACCGCCAGCCGATAACTCCCGCCGCGGATCCGCCACAGATGCGCCGCCTCGTCCCAATCGGCGAGCAGCCGCGGATCGACGGCGATCTTCGCCTCGGCGGAGGCCCCAGGTTGCAGCGACACCGTCGCCCAACCGAGCAGCCGCTGCCGCGCATGACGGGACCCGCCGACCAAATAGAGCTGCGCCACGTCCGTACCTGCTCGCTTGCCGGAATTGGTCACCCGAAACTCGACGTGGACCGAATGCCCCCCGGAAATCTTCAGATCACGATAAGCGAACCGGGTATAGGAGAGCCCGGCGCCGAACGGAAACAACGGCTTGAGGTGGCGTCTCGCATACCATCGATAGCCGACATCCGCGCCCTCAGCGTAACGAACCTCGAAGGATCGCTTCGCCGGTAGCCGCCAACCCGGAATCTCCGGGCGGGGCAGTTGCTCGAGCGAGGCCGGGAAGCTCATCGGCAGATGTCCCGACGGATTGACGTCGCCGAACAGGACATCGGCAATCGCCTTGCCGCCCTCGCCGCCGGGATACCATGCCTCGATCACCGCCGCCGCCTTGTCGAGCCAGGGCATCAGGATCGGGCCGCCGGTCTCGAGCACGACGATCGTCCTCGGATTGGCGGCGACCACTGCTGCGATGGTCGCGTCCTGACCTTCAGGCAGGGACAGGTCGGGGGCATCGTCGCCCTCCTCCATCCATTTCGTGGCGAACACGATGGCGATATCGGC
>CAIUCF010000538.1 GCA_903897565.1 uncultured Rhodospirillales bacterium
CGATATCGCCGACATGGACGATGAGAGTGCTGACCAGCGACCCGACCGAAGCGGTGGCGAGGCGGAAGACGCTGGCAGTCGCCGCCGCGGCGGTGCTGCTGAGGCCGGCGGCATCCGACTGGGTCGCGGTCACGCCATGGCTGCCCGCGGCATAGGCGGCGAGCGTCGTGATGTCGAAGCTGCCATCGCCAGCGACCGTACCGGTCCCGGCCAAAGTGGCGCCGCCATCGACGTAGAGGGCGATCGTCTCACCGGCGATGCCAGTGCCCGTGACCTCGATCGTCCC
This sequence comes from uncultured Rhodospirillales bacterium, assembly GCA_903897565.1. Classification (GTDB taxonomy): domain Bacteria; phylum Pseudomonadota; class Alphaproteobacteria; order ATCC43930; family CGMCC-115725; genus CAIXXC01. The sequence goes on from CAIUCF010000538.1 coordinate 287, forward strand.
GCCATGACTGGCCTGTCCGACCGCCGAGGCGATCACCGGCGCGGTCGGATCGACCGCCACCGCAAAGGCCGGGGAGGCAGTGCTGGTGAGCAACGCAGCATCCGTCTGGGTCGCGGTCAGGCTGTGGTTGCCATCGGTGAAGGTCGCCGCGGTCGTGATGTCGAAACTGCCGTCGGCGGCGACCGTGCCGCTGCCGACCGCGGTCGCGCCGCCATCGGCGTAGAGCGTGACTGTCTCGCCGGCGATGCCGGTGCCCGTCACTTCGATGGTCGAGCCGGCGACCGGCTGACCGACAATCGCGGTGATTGCCGGCGCCGATGGCCCGTTATGGTCGAGGATTGTCGTCGTCGCATCGACCGTCGGCGTACTGTCGGCGCTGCTCAGATCGCTGAGGGTCAAGCCCGTCGTGGTCGTCGCCTCGGCCGCGCCCGCAGCGGGGGTGAAGACCAGGGCGTCGAGGGCAGTGGTCACGGCTGCCGCGGTGCCGCTCAGGGTATAGACGCCGCCGGCGCCGCCGCCGAGGCCCGCGCCGGAGAGCAGGCCGCCATTGCCGCCGACCGTGATGGTCAGCGTCTCGGTCGCATTGCTGTTCGGATCCGTAATCGTGACGCCGGAGAACGGGGTGACCGCCGCCTCGCCTTGGGTGGTCTGCCCGGCGACGGTGCCAGCGATCGTCGGCGCATAGGCGGTCGGGGCGAAGGCGATACCGCGGATATTCTCCCCCGCTGTCGCCGTCATCACCGTGGCGAAGCTCTCGCCTGCGCCGCTCGTCGCGCTCAGCGAGTCGGTGATCGCGTAGACATAGGTCTGACCGAGATCGGTCAGCGTCTCGTTGGTCGTGTAAAGCTGGACCGAATCACCGACCACCTTGCCGGTCAGGCCGATCAGGCCGCTGGTGCCGGAGCCCGAGCTGTTGGCGACGAGGTTCAGGCCCGCCGACAGCGTGTATTGCAGGGACCATTGTGTGCCGTTGTAGACCCACTTCTGCAGCCCGCCGTCGCCGAGACCGCCTTCCTTCGGCGCGCCGCCATCGGCGACGTAGAGCGTATCGGCATTGGCGAAGAAGAAGCTCTCGGGGCTCAGGTTGACGCTGGCGCCGATATCCGCCGTGTTGACAGTATTTGCGGTCGCGCTGGTGAGGACCACGGAGCCGCTGAGCGCCGTGAGCACGGTCGGTGCGGTCGCCGAGGTCGGCAACGGGCCGTAATCCGAGATATTGGTCGCACCCTGGGTGCTGTCAGACGAGACATAGAGCCGGCCGTTGTAGATTTCGGCGGTGCGGACATCGCTCGCGCCGTTGATGCGCGTACCGACCGAAGCGCCGTCTACCGCGTACCAGACCCCTTGCGTGGTGTCGCCCTTGACGCCCTGGCCGCCGAGATAGAACGACGAGCCATTCACCGTGGCGACGCTGCGCGGATTGTTCAGGTTGTAGATGTTGTAGAGCGCGGTCGAGGTGTCGACGTTGCCGCTGGCATTGATGTCGGCGATGACACGCGCAACCGGCGTATAGGCGCCACCGGCGATGCTGGTGGTCTGCGCCAGCGCGAGCGTGCCGTAGACGGCAGCGCCGCCGGCGTTGAAGGTCAAGGCGTTGACCCCGTAGCCGGCGATGACCAGCGAGTGGCCGTCTGCCGAAAGCTCCAGCGTGCCTTCCGAAGAGGAGCCGTATTCGCCCGAGATCGTGTACTCGGTGACGCCGTTGACCACGGTGGTGGTCTGCGGCAGCACCAGTTGGCTCAAGAAAGTACCGGTGGTGGTGATCTGCTCGAGCGTGATTGGCGAGGCTTGATTGTCGCCATAGACGCCGCTGCCGTCGCCATTGCCGGAGATGCTGATGACGAGGTTACCGGCGGTGAAGGCCGAGGCCGCGGTGTTGACGTCATAGGTCACGGTCTGGCCGGTGACGCCGGTATTGCCGGCGCCGTCGGTGTCGCTCGCCGTGAGGGTGTTGGCGCCGTGGCTATCGAGGAACGCGACATCGGCGCTCCAGTGGCCGTTGCTGCCGACGGTGCCCGTGCCGACCACGGTGCTGCCTTCGCGTAGGGTGACGGTGGTGCCGATGGCCTCGGGGTCGAGCGCGGTGTCGACCGTGCCGTCAACGATCTGCGTCGCGGTATTGGTCTCGCCGCCGAGGCTGGTGAAGGTGACGACCGGGGTCGTGTCGAGGACGAGGGCGACGCCGCCCTTGCCGTCCGACATCAGCGACATCGTGCCGGCGTTATCGGCGGCGGGGTCCGCAAAGACGAAGCTCTCGCTGCCGCCGGCGCCGCTGATCGTCGCGACCTCATGGCCGGCGCCGTCGGCGGCGAAGCTCAGGCTGGCATCGGCGAGGCTGATGCCCGTGACGTCGATCCGATCGGCGGTCGAGAAGCCGCTGATGACCGCCTGATCGCCGAAACTGCTCCCCGCGATGGCGCTGGCTTCGAGCGTATTGTTGCCGCCGGTGAAGACCAGCGATCCGGTGACCGCGGCGGTCGCTGCGGTCAGGTCGAGCGTGCCGCTGCCGCTCAGGGTCACGTTGCCCGCGGCCGCGTCGTCGCCGATATTCAGCACGCCGCCGCCGAGCACGGTTTCGCCTGTCACCGTGCCGCCGCTGACGGTGGTCGCGCCAAAAATCTGGTCGCCGCTCGCCGAGCCCGCGGTGATCGTCTCGACGCCGCCGGCCAGGACGGTCGCGGCGCTGTCGCTGCCGCCGGCGATGGTGAGGAAGGCGCCCGACGCGATCGTCGCCGCCGTGACGCTACCGCCGCTCAGGACCAGCAGCGTGTTGGTGGCGGTCTCGGTGTAGGCGCCCGAGACGGTTGGGGTGGTCACAGAAGTCGTGACGGACACCGGCGGCATTTCCAGATCGACGCCGCCATTGCCGTCGGAGACCAGTCCGAGCTGACCGGAAAGCGTGGCGCCGGCGAAGATGAAGGTCTCGACCACGGCGCCCGCGCTCAGGACCTGCGCGACCGTGTTGCCACCGGAAATGGTCTGCGACAGGCTCAGGGCCGAACCGACGAAGGCGGTCGCCGCCAAATCGATCTTGTCGGTCGATGAGAACCCGGAATTGACCGCCAGATCGCCGAAGCCGGCGCTGGTGGTCCCGGTGATGCCGAGCGTATTGCCGCCACCGGCGAACACCAGCGATCCGGTGACGTCGGCCTTCGGCGATTGCAGGTTGAGGATGCCGCCGCCGCTGAGCACCGTGTTGCTGGCGAAGGCCGCGCCGCTGATGTTGAGGGTGCCGCCGCTCAGCACGGTCGTCGCGGAAGCGATGCCGCCCTTCAGGAAGACGTCGACGACGCCGCCGCTGTACACGGTCTCGCTGGTGACGAGCGCGGTCGCGGCGCTGACCAGCTGCGTGCCGTAGACCTGATCGCCGCTCGCGCTGCCGATCACGGTTTCGTTGCCGCCTGCGAGGATCACGCTGCCGCTATCGGCGGCGCCGGCGTTGATCGTCAGGGTGCCGCCCGACTGCAGCGACTCGCCGGCAACCACGACCCCGGTGCCGCTCGCGGTCGCGACGCCGTAAATCTGGTCGCCGCTGGCCGAGCCGCCGTTGGTGACGCTCTCGGTGCCGCCCGCGGAGATGATGGCAGCGCTGTCGGCGCCGCC
>CAIUCF010000539.1 GCA_903897565.1 uncultured Rhodospirillales bacterium
GCGCACCCTGGTGGCGCTGGCCGAGGATGGCAGCGAGATCGCCCCGGACGATCTGCCCGAGGCGTTGCGGCGGGAGGGGGCTGGTCGCCACGACCAGTCGGCGGCCGATCTGAAATCCCTGACCGACGCGGCACTGCGGCGCAGCCTCGCCCGCCATGGCGGCAATTTCACCGCGGCGGCCCGCGATCTCGGCATCCACCGCAGCACCCTCTACCGCCGCCTGGGCGGGCAAGCGCCGCGGTAGCGTAGATCGCCTTACGGCAGCATCGACCCCGTGCGGACGAAGCGGTCATGCCAGGACAGCGCTTCGGTCAGGATCGTCGGTGATTGCAGCCCGTAGGAGGATTTCTGGGCGCGGGCGAAATAATCGGCGAGCGCGTCGCGATAGCTGGGATGGGCGCAGTTGGCGATGATCACCTTCGCCCGCTGCTTCGGCGACAGGCCGCGCAGATCGGCGAGGCCCTGCTCGGTGACGATCACCTGGACGTCCTGGGTGATGTGATCGACATGGCTGGCATGGGGTACGATCGCCGAAATCTTGCCGCCCTTGGCGGTCGAGGGCGTCATGAACACCGAGATGAAGGCGTTGCGGGCGAAGTCTCCGGAGCCGCCGATGCCGTTCTGGATGCGCGAGCCCATGACATGGGTCGAGTTGACGTTGCCGTAGATATCGGCCTCGATCAGCCCGTTCATGGCGATGCAGCCGAGCCGGCGGATCAGCTCGGGATGATTGCTGATCTCCTGCGGCCGCAGGATGATGCGGTTGCGGAACTCGGGCATGCGGGCGTTGAGATCGGCCGCGGCCTCGGGGCTGAGCGAGAAGGCGGTGGCCGAGGCGACGCGCAGCTTGCCGCTGTCGAGCAGGTCGAGCATGCCGTCCTGGATGACCTCGGTATAGGCGGTCATGTTCTCGAAGGGCGACTCAAGCAGCCCCGACATCACCGCGTTGGCCACGTTGCCGACGCCGGATTGCAGCGGCAGCAGCGAGGGCGGAATCCGTCCGACGCGGACTTCATGCTGCAGGAACTCCAGCAGATGCCCGGCGATGCCCGAGGCGGCGGAATCGGGCTCGGCGAAGGGCGCGTTGCGGTCGGGGGCGTCGGTCGCGACGATGGCGACGATCTTGGAAGGATCGCAGCGGAATACCGTCTCGCCGATGCGGTCATCGGCATGGGTCAGCGGGATCGGCACGCGGTTGGGCGGCAGGGCGGTGCCGTAATAGATATCGTGCATCCCTTCCAGCGCGGGGTTCTGCCAGGCATTGACCTCGAGGATCACGCGGGCGGCGCGGTCGAGCCAGGTCTTGTTGTTGCCGACCGAGGAGGAGGGCACCAGCGCGCCGTCTTCGCGGATCGCCGTCACCTCGATCACCGCGGTATCGAGCGGCCCCAGGAAGCCCTGCCAGGCCATCGGCGCGACCTGGCTCAGATGCATGTCGAGATATTCCATCTCGCCGCGATTGATCTTCTCCCGCGCGATCGGGTCGGAATTATAGGGCAGGCGGAATTCGATGCCATTGGCCTTGGCCAGCGCGCCGTCGAGCTCCGGCCCGGTCGAGGCGCCGGTCCAGACCCGGAGGCGGAACGGATTGCCCTTGGCGTGCTCGGCCTCGATCCGCGCCGCCAGCGCCAGCGGCACCCGCTTGGGATAGCCCGAGCCGGTAAACCCGCTCATGCCGACCGCGCTGTTGGGCGGGATCAGGGCTGCCGCGTCCTCGGCGGACATCAGCTTGGCGCGCAGGGCCGGGTTTCTCAGTCGGGCGTGATCCATCGGGCAATCCATCGGCGGTGGTGAGGCTCGGGCAATAGGCGGCCAGACTGGAGCGGGCGATGATGCAGATCAACCCACGGCGTCGGCATATGGCCGCGCGCCATCGGCATGGGACGCGCTTGATCTCGATCAAGGCGCACCGACCCTGGGCCGCGCGAGTGTGCCGCCTAGCCCCGTAACCACGAAAGTGCCTGAGAGTGACCACCAGCGAAACCGCCACCGCCGCGCCGGCCAGGACCACCACCGCCTATGAGCTGCTCGGCGGCGAAGCGGGTTTGCGGAAGCTCGTCGCGGCGTTCTACCGGACCATGGACACGGCGCCCGAGGCGGCCGGCATCCGGGCGATGCATGGGCCCGATCTCGGGCCGATCACCGAGATGCTCTACGAATGGCTGAGCGGTTGGCTCGGCGGGCCGGCGCTCTACATCCAGCGCAAGGGCAGTCCCTGTCTGGTCGGCTCGCACAAACCCTTCGCGATCGGCGGGGCCGAGCGCGATCAGTGGCTGTGGTGCATGGCCCGCGCCCTCGACGAACTCGAGATCGAGCCGCGTCTGCGCCGTGCCCTCGACCCGGCGTTCGAGCGGCTCGCCGATATGGTCCGCAATCGCTGAGCCCCGCCCGCTGAAAGACTGTCGCAGAACTGTAGCAAAGCTGTCCTATATGACAGGATGAGCTGGCGACGGGCGCGTGGTTTCTCGGGGAGTGGACGATGGATTTCTTTCGGCGGTTCACCCTTCTCGTCTGCGCGCCGGTCTTCGATGCCGATGATCTCGAAGGCGTGCGCGTTCAGCAGATCACCACCGAGGTCGAAAATCTCGGCTTCCAGGTGGTGCGGGCGCGGCGGATCGAGGATGCCGAGATCACGGTGCAGACCGACGCCGCGGTCGGTTGCGTGCTGATCGACTGGGGCAAGGGCGGCCTCGACGGCAAGACCACCGCGTTGATCAATCTGATGCGGCGCCGCGGCCTCGACATGCCGATCGTGATCCTGGTGCGGCGCAAGCGCTTCGAGGACATCCCCGTCGAGGTCATGGACTACATCGACGGCTACGTCTTCCTCGCCGAGGAGACGCCGGAATTCATCGCCAAGAACCTGGTCAGTCGCCTCAAGCAATACGCCGAGACCCTGAAGACGCCGTTCTTCGGCGCCCTGGTCGATTACGCCGAGGAAGGCAACCAGCTCTGGACCTGCCCGGGCCATAATGGCGGCATCTTCTACAGCCGCAGTCCGATCGGCCGCATCTTCGTCGAGCATCTCGGCGAGGCGGTGTTCCGCGACGATCTCGACAATTCCGTGCTCGAACTCGGCGATCTGCTGGTCCATGAAGGCCCGGCGCTGAAGGCGCAGAAAGAAGCCGCGGTCATCTTCGGCGCCGAGAAGACCTATTTCGTGCTCAACGGTACCTCGGCCTCCAACAAGATCGTGCTCTCGGCCCTGGTCGCCGAGGATGATCTGATCCTGTTCGACCGCAACAACCACAAGGCGGCACACCATGGCGCCCTGCTGCTCGGCGGCGGCATCCCGATCTTCCTCGAGACCAACCGCAACGCCCATGGCCTGATCGGGCCGATCCATCGCCACGCCTTCGACGAGGCGGCGATCCGCGAGAAGATCCGCACCAATCCCCTGGTCACCGACCCGGAAGCCTGGCAGCGCCCAAGGCCCTTCCGGGTCGCGGTGATCGAGCAATGCACCTATGACGGCACCATCTACAATGCCGAGATGATCCTCGGCGCGATCGGTCATCTGTGCGATTACATTCTCTTCGACGAGGCCTGGGCGGGCTTCATGAAGTTCCATCCGCTGTTCGCCGGCTGCTACGCCATGGGGCTCAAGGAGCTCGGCGAGGATGCGCCGGGCATCATCGCGACGCAATCGACCCACAAGCAGCTCGCCAGCTTCAGCCAGGCCTCGCAGATCCATGTGAAGGACCGCCACATCAAGGGCCAGGTGCGCCGCGTCGAGCATCGCCGCTTCAACGAGAGCTTCCTGCTCCACGCCTCGACCTCGCCGTTCTATCCGCTGTTCGCCTCGCTCGATGTCGGCGCGCAGATGATGCGCGGTCGCTCGGGCGAAGTGCTGTGGGACGACACGATCCGGCTCGGCATCGAGCTGCGCAAGAAACTGCGGGCGATCCGGCGCGAATTCGAGGAGAAGGAGCCCGATCCGCAGCGCCGCTGGTTCTTCGATCCCTTCGTGCCCGACGTGGTCACGTTGCCGGGCGACCGCCCCGGCGATCCGTCGCGGACCGTGCCGTGGGAGCACATCCCGACCGATGATCTCTCCACCGATCGTCGCTTCTGGGAGATGGTGCCCGGCGCGCGCTGGCATGGGTTCGAGCATGTCGGCGAGAACTACGCGCTGACCGATCCCAACAAGCTGACCCTGCTGACGCCCGGCTTCGACCGCGTCACCGGCGAATACGACAGCTTCGGCATCCCGGCGCCCGTGGTCGCCCAGTACCTGCGCGAGAACCGCGTCGTGCCGGAAAAGAACGATCTCAATTCGCTGCTGTTCCTGCTGACGCCCGGCGTGGAGTCGAGCAAGGCCGGGACC
>CAIUCF010000540.1 GCA_903897565.1 uncultured Rhodospirillales bacterium
CCATGGAATACGAGATCTACCCCTCGGAGCTGCCGTCGCCTTATAGCGACCGCCGCTTCAAGGTCGGCGAGGATCTCTATGCCGCTATCGGCATCTCGCGCGAGGATCGCGCCGGTCGACGGATCCAGTTCAACAGCAATTTCCGCTTCTTCGACGCGCCGGTCGGGCTGTTCTGCTACGTCCATCGCACCATGGGTCCGCCGCAATGGTCGGATCTCGGTATGTATCTGCAGACGTTGATGCTGCTGGCGGTCGATGCCGGGCTGGCGACCTGCGCCCAGGAATGCTGGGCGCTCTACCCGGAGACGATCGGCCAGTTCGTTCCTCACCCGCCCGAGCACATGCTGTTCTGCGGCGTCGCGCTCGGTTACGAAAATCCGGAGACCAAGGCCAACAGGCTGGTCACCAGCCGCGCTCCGCTCGAAGAATTCGCCACCTTCATCGACCTCTAATTCCAAGAATAAAGATCGAGGACCGCCATGCACCCCAGCGTTCACGCCGAAACCCAGCCCGACCATCCCGCCCTGATCATGGCCGGGTCAGGCGCGACGATGAGCTACGCCGAGCTCGATCGCCGCTCGAATCAGGTTGCGCAACTGCTCAGGGCGCGGGGGCTGCAGCGCGGCCAGGCGGTCGCGATCATGCTGAAGAACGTGATCGAGTATTTCGAGCTCGCCTGGGGCTGCCAGCGGGCCGGGCTCTATTATACCTGCCTGTCGTCGCAGCTCAGCGTCGACGAGGCGTCCTATATCGTGCGTGATTGCGGCGCGCGGCTGTTCTTCACCGATGCCGGCTTCGGCGAGTTGGCGGTCGAGATCCTGGCGCAGTCGCCCGGCGTGCCCGGACTGATGCTGCACGGCGTGTTGCCGCCCTACGATTCCTACGAGGCGGCGCGCGATGCGCAGCCGACCACGCCGATCGCCGACCAGTCGGCGGGCACCGACATGCTGTATTCCTCCGGCACGACCGGCCGCCCCAAGGGCGTCAAGCCGCCGCTCCCCGAGGGCTCGCCGGTCCAGCCCAACAAGGTCGCCGAGATATCCCGCGATCTCTACGGCATGGGTCCGGACAGCATCTATCTCTGCCCTGCGCCGCTCTACCATTCGGCGCCGCTGCGCTTCTCGATGGCCGTCCACCGCCTCGGCGGTACCTGCGTGGTCATGGAGCGCTTCGACGCCGAAGAGGCGCTGCGCTTCATCGAGAAGTACAAGATCACCCATGCGCAATGGGTGCCGACCCATTTCATCCGCATGCTGAAACTGCCCGACGACGTGCGCAAGAAATACGACCTCAGCTCGCTGCAGACGATCTGGCACGCCGCGGCGCCGTGTCCGGTCCAGGTCAAGCAGGCGATGTTCGACTGGCTCGGCCCGATCATCCACGAGTATTACGGCGGCACCGAGATGAACGGCTTGACCGTCATCAACCCGCAGGAATGGCTGGCGCGTCCGGGTTCGGTCGGGCGTCTGATCTGGGGCAATCTGCGCATCTGCGACGAGAATGGCGAGCCGGTGCCGGCACGCACCGAAGGCGCGATCTATGTCGAGAACGGCATGCCCTTCGAGTATCACAACGACCCCGAGAAGACCGCCGGCACCAAGAACAAATACGGCTGGACGACGATCGGCGATATCGGCTGGGTCGACGAGGATGGCTGGCTCTACCTGACCGACCGCAAGAGCTTCATGATCATCTCCGGCGGCGTGAACATCTATCCGCAGGAAATCGAGAACCTGCTGACCCAGCACCCCAAGATCGCCGACGTCGCGGTATTCGGCGCGCCTGACGAGGAGATGGGCGAGCGGGTCGTTGCGGTGGTCCAGCCGGACAACTGGGACGATGCCGGCCCGGAACTCGCCGCCGAGATCACGGAATGGATGCAGGGCAAGATCGGCCGCCTGAAGCAGCCGCGCCAGATCGATTTCGAACGCGAACTGCCGCGG
>CAIUCF010000541.1 GCA_903897565.1 uncultured Rhodospirillales bacterium
ATCTTCTCCGAAACCTCGCGGGCGACGCTGCCGGTCTGCTCCATGATCCGCGCGATATCGTCGGTCAGCGACTCCTGTTCGTGGACCACGCCGGTGACGGCGTTGGAGACTTCGACGACCTGGGCGACAATGACGCCGATTTCGCCGACCGAGGCGACGGCGCGCGCGGTCGCGGCCTCGATCTCGCCGATATGTCTCGTGATGTCTTCGGTGGCGCCGGCCGTCTGGCTGGCAAGATTCTTGACTTCGCTGGCGACGATGGCAAAGCCGCGCCCGGCCTCACCCGCCCGCGCCGCCTCGATCGTGGCGTTGAGGGCGAGCAGATTGGTCTGCCGGGCGATGCCGCGGATCATCTCCGCCATGGTCCCGATCCGGCCGACGGCGTCCGAGAGTGCTTCGATGCTGGCGCGGGTGCGTTGCTCGCCGCCCATCGCGGCCTGCGCGATCGCGACCACCTGCCCGACCTGGGACGCGATCCGATGGATCGATTCCGATAATGCGCCGCTGGCATCGCTGACGGACTCGGCATTGGCGAGGGCGGTCCCGGCGGCGATCGACACGCTGTCGGCATCGCCGCTGACACGGAGAACCGAGGCCGCGATGCCATCGGCACTGGCCGTCATCGACGCCGTGCTGGCGGCGACCATTTCCATCGCCCGCGTGAGTTCCGTCTCGACGGAATTGGCGACGGCGAGCACGGCGGCGCGCTTTTCTTCGTCGACGCGTTGGTTGGCTTGATCGGCGAGGATCGATTTCTCCCGTCGCGCGGCATCGGCTTGCTGATCGACCTGTTCGCGCCGCAGCCGCAGTTCCGCTGCAGCGCCGCGCCGCATGATCACCAGGACGGCAAGGCACATCGCCGTCAGGATCAGCATGAAACCAATCCCACCGAACTTGAACATCGTGATGGCGCGCATCGCCGGGCTGGCGAGAAACGCCGAATCCGGCCGTCCTGCCCACAGCGACCACTGCCCGCGGACATCGGCAGTCTTGATTCCGATGACTTCGGAATAGAGCAGGCCGGGGTCCGGCCTGCCAGCGGCGACGGCGGCAGCCGACCGGCGGGGCTGTCCGGCGGTTACCGCCGGGATCGCGACGCCGTAGGTGGTGTTGACCAGCGCGAAATCGGGATCGCTGACCATGCGGCTCAGCGCGTTGACCCGAATGATCGCGGACACGGTCCCCTTCAAGCGGTGGTCGGGGCCATAGAAGGGCACCGACAGGATCGTGCCAACGCGGTCTGCGTCCTTGCGGGACTTGTCATACTCGCTGTTGTCGCAGGTGATGACGACCGGCCCGCCGATCATCGGGTAGTCGAGCCCGCTCACCGTCTTGTCGGTCGGATAATGCTCCTGCAGCCAGACCATCTGCTTGTGGAGCAGGCGGTATTCGTAGATTTCGACCTCTTCGGGCTTGTTCGGGTCGGCGACCTCGTCGGCGTCGGCGCTCCCGCCCGGGTTGGTGATCAATTGATCGAAACTCAGGATCGGCGCGCCGCTCTTGTGCGTCACCGGATCGATCGCGTCGCCGTTGAGGTCGAGCGGGACGATATAGACCTCGGACACCGCCACATTGCTGGCGATGTTGTTGTAGATCTGCTGAATCGTCTGATTGTCGTTGTCGCTGAGATTCTTGGCATAGCGATCGATCGCGCGGACGCTCGGCAACAGGCCGATAGTGCGCAGGTTCTGGTAAATCTGCCTGAAGGAATCATCGAACTTGGCTGCCGCGTCGGCGGCGTCGGCATGCGCGGCCCGCCGGAAGTTGGTCTGCGCTTCGGCCGTATCGCGCTGGGACTTGGCGAAAACGGCGACACAGAGCAGGAGTCCGATCCCGACGATGACGACCGCGGCGAAGACCGCTCGGCTCCGTCCGGGCACGGGTACGGTCGCGATTGTCTGTGCCATGCGTGGCCTCCCCGGCAGATACTCGGTGCCCGGAATCGAGCAATTAAAAGTTTATTTCATTATCCGAGTTAACTTCCGATGAAAAATAGAGCAAGGCAGAACCGAAGTAATTATTCAATAGGTATTGTGCCAATTTTACGGGATTATTCCGAATTTCTATGGCGTTGTCCGGCGAGCTGGAACCTCGCCCTGGGTTGTTGACATGCTGATTACCCTCGAAAATCCGCGCGACGGGCCGAGATCGCGATCCGCGATTCGTTCAGCGATTCCCGGGTGCAGGGCGGAGGCGATCGCGCGGCAGCACGACGTCGACCGTGGTGCCGCGGGCCGGGGTGCTTCTGAGTTCGAGGCGGCCGCCATGGAGTTCCACGAGGCGCTTGGCGAGCGGCAGGCCGAGGCCCGTCCCCTCGTATTTGCGCGCCATGCTGTTGCCGATCTGACCGAATTGCTCCAGGGCGAGCGGAATATCATCGGGCGCGATGCCGATCCCGGTATCGGACACCCGGATCAGGAGGCCCTGCGGCTCCGAAGACAGGGTGATCGCGACGTTGCCGGCCCTGGGGGTGAACTTGATGGCGTTGGACACGAGGTTGAGGATGATCTGCCGGATCCGCCGTTCATCGGCGAATACACGCGGCAGGTGCTCGGGGACATAGTCCACCAGACTCACACCGGCAGTGGCGGCGAGGCCGATCACCATGTTGTGCACCGTCGCGACGGTGTCGCGCAGATCGAATTCCTCCTCGTGGAGGTCGAACCGGCCGGCATCGATCTTCGCGAAGTCGAGGACGTCCGAAATCAGGTCGAGGAGATGCAGGCCGCTGGTATGGATGTCGATCGCGTATTCGCGGTAGCGGTCATTGCCGAGCGGGCCGAACATCTCTTCGCGCATCATGTCGGAAAAGCCGATGATCGCGTTCAGCGGCGTCCGCAGTTCGTGGCTCATGTTGGCGACGAAATTGGTCTTCGCCTGGTTGGCGGCTTCCGCCGCGGCGAGCGCCTCGTGCAGGTCGTCGGTCGTCGCTTCCAGCGATTCCGTCGTCGCTTCCAGCGCTTCGACGTAGCGGCGCAGTCGGTCAGCTTCGTGAGTTGCGCGCTTGGCGAGATGCCGGTCGACGACGGCGCCGACCAGGGCCACGATCGCGATCATCGCCATCGACGCGGTGACGACGACGGCCATCCACTCCGGCGCCAGGACGGCGTCATCGGCGACCGCGACGGTGGGATCGAAGCGCAGGGTCACCGCGGTCATCGCCGTGAAATGCATGGCCATGATCCCGAGCGCCAGGACCAAGGTCGCCAGCAACCGCCAGCGGAGTCTGGGGCCACGGTAGAACAGCCAGACCGCGGCCGCGCCCAGAGCGACGCCCGAGACCAGTGACGCGCCGATATAGACGGGGTTCCATTCGAAGCGTGCCGGGGCGCTCAGGGCGATCATGCCGGTGAAATGCATGATGCTGATTGCGCTGCCGGCGATTGCGCCGCCGACCAGGGGGCCGATCCTGCTGCTCGCCGCAAAGCCGATCCAGGTGATCACGATGGCGGACAGGATCGACAATCCGGTCAGCGCGATGTCGTAACCCACCACCATGCCCGGGCGGTAGGCAAGCATGCCGATGAAGTGGGTCGTCCAGATGGTGGCGCCGCCGGTCAACCCCGCTGCCGCGAGCCAAGGCGCGCGGAGTCGATCATCGTCATGGGCCCGATCCAGCACGCTGAACGCAGTATAGCAACCGAAGAGGCAGATGATGGCGGCGACTATGACCAACCGAATATCATGCCGGTCGGCGATGCAGCCCAACACGCTGATCATTTAAGCAAAGTACCTTCATTTCGAATCCTGGCGGAAACATGACCATGGAAAGCTGAAAGATCGGTAAACCGAGTTACACAAATGGTGACAGCCGAAGGTGGTGGTCACATGTCTCGATTTGCTGGGCTCGGGGATTTCACCTGTGCCCGCGGCGGACGGTGCCATCGGGCGATGGCGGTTTCCCTGCTCCGGCGATTGCCCTATATTCGCCCGATAAATTCACGTTCCATCACGGGTTTGGCGCGTTTCCAGGGATAGTGCCGGGGCAATGAAAGATCGAGGTCAGGAGCAGATTTGGGCGGGCGAGGCGGCCGGGGCAATCTGGGATGCGGGCCGGGACCATGTTCGGGCCATTCTGCGCAACGTCGTGGTCGATGTTCAGGTGGGACTGCACCCGTGGGAACAGCATCCCGAAAGGCCGAGCCGGCTCATCGTCAATGTCGACATGTACGCGCCGCTCGCGCCGCGCCGCGCGGCCACGACGCGTGAGAATATGCTCGATTACGACCCGGTTCGTCGCGCCATCCTGGCGTGGCGCGAGCGCCCGCACGTGCCGTTCCTCGAAGACCTGGTCGAGGAACTTATTGCCGTTTGCTTCGCGAACCCCCTGGTCCAGGCGTGCCGG
>CAIUCF010000542.1 GCA_903897565.1 uncultured Rhodospirillales bacterium
CACCGCCTCGCTGAACCACGTTCAGATCCGCTCGGCGCTGGTGCCGGCGATTCGGCGCTATCAGCCGCGGGTCATGCAGCTGATCGCCGATGGTCGCCTCGACCCGACGCCCCTGCTCAGCCATGTCCTCCCGCTCTCCGAGGCCGCGCGGGCCTATGAGATGATGTCCGAGCGCCGCGACGGGGCGATCAAGATCGTGCTGAAGCCTTAAGGCTCGTCGCCCTCCTCGAGCGACAGCCCGAGGGCGGCGACACCTTCCTCGAGATAATCGGCCAGCAGCGGGGTCCCGATCAGATAATCGGCCTCGGCCGTCGTCCTGGTCTCGCGGGCGAGTTCGATCGCCTCCTGCCATTGCGTCGCATCGAAATCGCCGCGACCGATCCAGATGAGCGCCAGCAGTTCCTCCTGCTCGTCGATATTCAGGCCGAAAATCACGGCCCGCAATTCGGTCTCGGTCGGATTGTCGGGCGTGTCGAACAGGAATGCGGCTTCGCCGTCATCGCTCGGATTGGAGCCCCCGTCGCCGAGATCGGCCGGGACCTCTTCATCGAATTCGCGCGCCTTCTCGATAATATAGGCGAGCTTCCCCAGCGGAATCGTCAGCATTCTAGGTTCCCCTCTTTGGATCTTGAAGATGCGTCGTCGTCCGATTCACGGACGCCGACGCTAGTTGCCCGGAATGGTCGCATGCTGAACGGTCGTCGTGGTCGTCACGGTTTCGCTCGAGACGGCGGGGCGCGGCGGTGCATCCGGGGACCGCGTCGTCACCGTCGTGTCGCTCGGTGCGCTCCGAGTATTCAGGTTCCGGGCGCTGCTGTTGATGTCGTCGGTCACGGTGTGCGAGCCCATGCCGATGCTCAGCCCGGACATTGCGACGCTCGTGCGCTTGCCACCGCCGGCGGGACGCAGGATCGCCGAGCGACCATCTGCGGAAACGCCCACGATCATGCCCATCAGCGCGCCGTCGGCGTCGAGGAGCCGCTTACCGGTGACGTCCTTCGCCGTCAGATTGCCCGGATGTTCCAGGTCGCGCGATTGCGCCGCCCCCGAGATATCGGTCGGCTGCGATTGTGCCAAGGCCGGGGTCGCCTGCAACAGAACCAGTAAGCCCGCGAACAGGAGTTTGTGTGCCATCGGACCTTCCCTCTCGAAACACCGGACACGACGCGCGCCGTCCTGGCCGCGCCGGCAACCGGAGGCCCGATAGTGCCGACACGGCGTCTCCGGCGGCGAGGCTCGGAATCTACCCAGAGATGCCGTGCCGGGATCAGCGTATCAACGCGCGGCGCGGCGGAAGGCTGCTAGCGAGGATCTGAGCTCGTCAGCCTTCGCGACCGTCGAGCTCGGCGATGATCTCGGCGGCTTCGGCAAAGGCGGTGTTGGCGGCAGGGACGCCGGCATAGATCGCCGTCTGCATCAGCACTTCCTTCAGATCGTCGCGGGTGAAGCCGTTCTGGCTCAGCCCGGAGCGGACATGCAGGCGGAACTCCTCCCAGCGGCCGAGCGCGGCGGTGGTCGCCAGCACCAGGAGACGCCGCGTCCGATCGTCGAGCCCCGGTCTGCCCCAGATCTCCTGCCAGGCGATGCGGGTAATCATCGCCTGGAAATCGGCGTTGAACGAGGTACGAGCGGCGAGCGACCGGTCGACCCAGGCGTCGCCAAGCACACGGCGACGATTGACCAGCCCGGCCTCGAACAACGTCTCGGCCGCGGCCGAGACCGGCAGCGCGGGCAGCAGGAAGCGCCGCAATTCCGCGGCGAGCGAGCCCGGTGCCTCGATCGGCGCCAGATGCGCCGTCGCGAGATGGGCGACCTTCGCGCCCGGGATGGCCGCGATGATGCGGTCGCCATGGCCGGCAAAGGGGGTGGACACGTCGTAATCGCCGGCGACGACGAGGGTCGGCAGGCGCAGACCCGGCAGGCGGTCGATCAGGGCCATATCGCGGATCGCGGCCCCTGCCCCGGCATAGCCGGCCGACGCCATCCCGACCAACCCGCGCCGCAGGCTATCCGCGAGATCCGGGTGCGTCCGCGCGAAGCCGGGAGTCAGGAAGCGCCCGACCGCGGCGTCGGCAATCGCAGAGGTGCCGGCATCGCGGACCAGGGCGACGCGATCGATCCACATGCTACGGTCCATCGCCGCGGAGGTGCAGATCAGCGCCAGCGCCGAAACACGCGCGGGCTGGTCGAGCGCCAGCTGCATCGCGATCATGCCGCCGAGCGAGACGCCGGCAATCGCGGCCTGCGCGATCCCCGCGGCGTCCATGATTGCACTGACGTCTCCTGCCAGCATCGGGAGGGTATAATCCCCGTCCGGCGCGTCCGAAGCGCCATGGCCGCGCGTATCGATGCGCAGCAGGCGGAAGCTCGGCAGCAGATGGGGCACGACCGCATCCCACAAGCCCATATCGGTGCCGATGGAATTGAGCAGAACAAGCGGCGGGCGCTCGCCGGCGCCTTCGAGTTTCCAGTAAATGCGTACGCCGTCGCGCGCGACGAAAGGCATTGCCGCTATCCTTTGCGATGGTTGTCGAGAATCATGGCCACGAGCGCCGCGCTCTCGCCGATATCATCACCGAGATCGGCGGCGGCGAGATTCCGCGCGATCGCCGACTCGTCGACCTCGAGGCCCTCGGCGACCGCGGCGAGCGCATCGGCACTGCCGGCCGCGAGCAGGAACAACTCGGCAAGGACCGGCCCTTCGGCCTGCCAGCCGCCGATCCCGCGCTCTTCCTCGGCCGGCAGCCCGGCGAAAATACCCGCCACCAGCCCTGGCGCTCGTAGCGCGGCAGAGATTGCTATCTGGCATCCGGTCTGATTGCGCTTATGGGCCATCGCCGATGAGCCGCCACGGCCGGCAATCGCCGGCTCTCTCGCCTCGCCGACGGCGTTCTGCGCCAGCAGCGAGACGTCCCGCGCCATCTTGCCAAGGCTGCCGATCACGATGCCGAGCGCCGCTGCGATCGCCGCGACCCCGCCGCGGCGCGCATGCCAGGGCGCGCCGACGGCCAGACCAAGCGCCGTCGCCAGCCGATCCGCGACGGCCGTCCCCTTGCCGCCGAGCCCAGCCCGCGTGCCCGCCGCGCCGCCGAGCTGGACCGCAGCGTTGGCGGCGACCTCGTGCGCCAGGCGGCGTGCGGCCTCGGCGATGCCGGCATGCCACTGCGCGAGGCGAAGGCCAAACGAGATCGGCAGCGCATCCTGCAACAACGTTCGCCCGATCGCGGGCACTGCCGCGTAACGTTCGGCGAGCGGCGGCAGGGCCACCCTGATGCGGTCGAGATCGACGAGCAGCGTCGCCGTCGCCGCCTTGGCTTGCAGCATCAACACGGTATCAGCGAGATCCTGGCTGGTCGCCCCCCGGTGCAGCCGGGCGGCAGCGTCACCCGGCAGGATCGCCCGAAGCCGCCTCACCAAGGGAATCGCGAGCGTGCCGGCCAGCGCCGCTTCATCGGCCAATGCCGCCGGATCGACGACCAAGCGACGGCACGCACTGGCGATCTCGTCGGCGGTTCCGGTGTCGAGCAGTCCCTCGACCGCCTGGGCCCGCGCAAGTTCCGCTTCGAACGCCAGCGCATGCGCCAAGGTCGCCGCGTCGTCGAACAGGGCCGACATCGCCGGGGTCGTCGCGGGACGTGTGCGCAGCAGGTTGGTCACAGGTCGAAGAATACCGTCTCGAGGGGCCCGCGCAAAACAATGTCGAGCCACCAGGTGCCATCGGGTTTCGGTTGCGCGATCAGGGTGGCGCGGCGCGCCTCAGGGACGAGCGCCAAACTCGGATCGACGTCGTTGCCCTGGCCGTCGGCGAAATAGAGCCGCGTCGCCAGCCGCTTGAGCAGGCCACGGCCGAACACCGAGAGGGCGATATGCGGCGCCTGCAAGGTATTGCC
>CAIUCF010000543.1 GCA_903897565.1 uncultured Rhodospirillales bacterium
CGCCGCCACTATTCGTCATTGCTAGCGCAGCGAAGCAATCCAGCGTTACGCGCGTAAGCGCGGAGAAGACTTATCTCGCCGCCATGCGGCTCTTGCTGGCGCGACGTATACGTCGCGCGCCTTCGCTCGCAATGACGGCGGGGGGTTGCGGGCACCGAGATGAGGGTTATCCCGCCATCGCCAGGCTCAACTCCGGCGCGGCCTGGCGGGGCAGGGCGGGGCCTGGCGCGAACAGCGGCCCGTCATAGCGGCCGGTTGCCTCCAGGATCAGCCGCCGCGCGGTGCGGAAGAGCAAGGCGCGGATTTCGGGCTGGCGGAACAGCTCGGCAACCGCCGCGCAGGCCCGAATCAAATCATGGCTGTCCTCGCTGCCGAGGCTCGTCTCCGCGTCGGCGGGGACGCCGGCCATCGCCAGATCCGAGGGCGACAGGGTATCGAGCCCGGCTGAGTTGGCGACCGGCTCCCGACCGAGATAGAGATTGACCGCGACCAGCCCGGCGACGCCGAGCATGCGCCGCCCGAACGGATCCTGGCTGGCGAAGAGATTGAGAAACTGCACGTGTCCGGCCCAGCTCTTGCACTCGGGTGACGGCGCGCGCGCCCGCCAGATCTCGGCCGAGATGCCCAGCATGCCCATTTCCCGCGCCAGCACGGCGTGCCCGGCCTCATGGAGGGCGGCAAGCCGCCGCTCTGTGGCCTCAAGTCTACGAAGATCCAAGATTATCTCCTAACTGTCCAATATAATGACAGACAATCTCGCGCAGTGCAATCGGCGCGCGCGGCGGTGCTAAGCCGGGACCTCCTGCCGCATCAGGGCGGGCGCAGCTTGGTCCTCCGCGACCGGCTTGACCTTGAACCAGATGGCGTAGAGCGCCGGCAGGAACACCAGCACGAGCACCGTGCCGCCGGCAGTGCCGCCGATCAGCGTATAGGCCAGCGAGCCCCAGAACACCGACTGGGTCAGTGGCGTGAAGGCGAGCACCGCCGCCAGCGCCGTCAGCACCACCGGGCGCGCCCGCTGCACCGTGGCCTCGACGACGGCAGTGTAAGGGTCGAGGCCGGCCGCCTGGTTGGTGTGGATCTGGCCGATCAGGATCAGGGTGTTGCGCATCAGGATGCCCGACAGCCCGATCATGCCGAGAATGCCGTTGAAGCCGAACGGCTGATGGAAGAGCAGCAGCACCGGCACGATGCCGACCAGGCCGAGCGGCGCCGTCAGCGCCACCATGGTCATCGCCGAGAAGGTGCGTACCTGCAGGATCAGCACGAACAGGATCAGCGCGACCATGATCGGGAATACCGGCGCCAGCGCGGCATTGGCCTTGCCCGATTCCTCGGCGTCGCCGCCGGTCTGGATTTGGTAGCCGGCGGGTAGGCTCGCGATCAGCGGCTGCAACGCCTGCTCGATCTGCGCCGAGACCTGCGGCGGCTGCAGCGCTTCGTCGATGTCGCTCTGCACCGTGATCGTCGGAATCCGGTCGCGGCGGCGCAGGATCGGGTCCTCGAAACGGGTCTCGAGATGTCCGATCTGGCTGAGCGGGATCAGCCTGCCGTCGCGATTGGTCAGGGTCAGGTCGGCGAGCCGGGAGGGGTCGAGCCGCTCCGGGCCGCCGCTGCGCACCACCAGATCGACCGCACGGATATCCTCGCGGATCTGCGTCACCGTGGTGCCGGTCAGCAGCGCCTGCAGCCGCGCCGCGGCCTCGCTCGGCTGCAGCCCGATCAGCTGCAAGCGGTCCTGGTCGAGCACGAAGTGCAAGGACGGCACCCGCTCGCTCCAATCGAGATTGACCTGACGAGTATTCGGGTTGGCGCGCGCCACCGCCGCCACCTTCTCGGCGATGCCGCGCAGCACGGTGACGTCGGGGCCCATGACCCGAAACGTCACCGGGAAATGCGAATAGGGCCCGAACACCAACTGCGCGACCCGCAGCCGCGCTTCCGGCGCCAGCCCTTCGGCGATCCGTTGCCGCAAGCGGGCTTTCAGGGCGTCGCGGGCGTCCTGGTTCGGCGTCAGCACCACGATCTTGGCAAACGACGGGTCGGGCAGCTCCGGATTATAGGCGAGGAAGAAGCGTGGCGCGCCGCCGCCGATATAGGCGGTGACGATCTTGGCCTCCGGCTGCTTCAGCAACCATTCCTCCATCCGCGCCGAGACCGCGCTGGTCGCCTCGATGCTGCTGCCCTCCGGCATCTGCACCTCGGCCAGGACTTCGGGCCGGTCGGAGGTCGGGAAGAATTGCTGACTGACGAGCCCCATCGAGGCGACGGCCAGCACGAACAACCCGGCAACGGCGCCCGCGACCAGAAATTTGCGCCGCACCGACCACATCACCAGCCGGCGGAAGCGGTTGAACATCGGTGTCGAATAGATATGGGCCGCACCGCCTTCCTGCTTCTTGATGTCGGGCAGCAGCTTGACCCCGAGATAGGGCGTGAAGACGACGGCGACGACCCAGGAGGTCATCAGGGCGAAGCCGACGATCCAGAAGATATTACCGGCATATTCACCCGCGCTCGATTTGGCGAAGCCGACCGGCGTGAAGCCGATGATCGTCACCATCGTCCCGGCCAGCATCGGCGCCGCGGTATGGCTCCAGGCATAGGATGCGGCGGCGAGGCGGTCGTAACCCTCCTCCAGCCGCACCACCATGATCTCGATCGCGATGATGGCGTCATCGACCAGCAGGCCCAGCGCCAGGATCAGCGCGCCGAGCGTGATGCGGTCGAGCGCCCTTCCGGTCACCAGCATGATCACCAGCACCGTCGCCAGGGTCAGCGGCACGGCGGCGGCGACGACGATGCCGACCCGCCAGCCGAGGCTGATCAGGCAGACGATCATCACCACCAGCAGGGCGACGAAGAATTTGAGCATGAACTCGTCGACGGCGCTGTGGATGTTGACCGCCTGGTCGGTGATCTTCTCCAGGGTCACGCCGAGCGGCAGTTGCGCCGCGAAACTGTGCTCCGCCGCCGTCAGGTCGCGGCCGAGCTGCAGCCCGTTCCAGCCGGTGCGCATGACGATGTTCAGCACGAGGGCCGGCTGACCGTTATGGCGGATCAGATATGTCGGCGGATCCTCGTAGCCGCGGCTCACATCGGCGATGTCGGAGAGCTTCAGCAGCCGGCCGGCGGCGACGATCGGGGTGTCACGAATCTTCTGCAGGTCGTCGAGTGCGCCATCGAGGCGGATGAAGACCTGCGGCCCGTTGGTATCGATCGAGCCGGCGGCGCTGATGGCGTTCTGGCGCTGCAGGGCGGCAAACACGTCGCCGGCGCCGACACCGAGGGTCGCGAGCTTGGCGAACGAGAAATTGATGAAGATCTTCTCCGGCCGCTCGCCGGCGATCACCACCTTCTGCACGCCGGGGACATGGAGGAACTGCTCGCGCAGGGTCTCGGCCTGGCGCACCAGCATCCGTTCCGGCAGGCCATGGCCTTCGAGCGCGTAGACGGCGAAATCGACGTCGGAATATTCGTCGTTGATGAACGGCCCGAGCGCGCCCTGGGGCAGGTTATGCGCCTCGTCGCCGAGCTTCTTGCGGGCCTGGTAGAACTGCTCCGGCACCTGGGCTGGCGGAATCTGGTCGCGCAGAAACAGGGTCATCAGCGCCAGGCCGGGCCGGGTGAAGGTCTCGACATGGTCGTACCAGCGCAGTTCCTGGAGCCGCTTCTCCAGCGGCTCGGCGACCAGGTCCTGCATCTCCTGCGCCGTGGCGCCGGGCCAGGCGGCACTGACCGTCAGCACCTTGACGGTGAAGCTCGGGTCCTCGGCGCGGCCGAGATTGAGGAAGGCGAAGATCCCGGCGAGGCTGATCGCGATGATCAGGAACAGGGTGATGCCGCGCTCGCGGACGGCGAGCCCGGAGAGGTTGAAGCCGCTCATTGCTCGGCTTCCTGCACCGGGGTGACGCGCACCGCCTGGCCGTCATGGAGCAACTGCGCGCCGAGCGCGACGATCTGGTCGCCGCTCTGCAACCCGCCGCTCAGCAGCGCGGTCTCGCTGCCGAGCCTCGCGACCTGCACGGGCCGATAGGCCACCGCAGAGGTCTTCGCGTCGATCACCCAGACCCCGGTGCCCTGGCCACGGTCGTAGAGCGCGCCCAACGGCACCTCGGTCAGCC